>JASEJN010000021.1 GCA_030016385.1 Clostridiales bacterium
TTAAAATACATGGCATATGAGAAATTCACACTGTGCATTATAGTCGATATGTCGGCGCCATTGACGTCTATAATAAAATGTGCATGGTTATCCATCAGGCAGTAACCGTAAACCTTGAACTGATATAGCTTCTGATACTTCCTCATGAGAGAAAGATATTTCACCTTATCGTCGTCATCCTTGAAAAGATCTACCTCGGTGATACTTCTGCACATTACATGGAATATGGCATGGTCGGACTTTTGTCTTGGCAGTCTTGGCATAAAAAACACCTCAATCCAAATATATTTTATCTGTATTATTGCCAAAAGATTGAGATGTATTCTTCTGCTTAACCGTCCCCCAAGCGCAGTCATCAGTTTGTTTGTTTTGCTTAACCGTCCCTCAGCTTCTGGAAAATGCAAGAATTATTTGCTATAATATAAAAGATATAGCTTGTTTTACTTTTCCGAATTCAAAGTAATATAAAACGATTAACTATTTTCTGATAATTTAGGATGCAAAGTAATTTAAAGCACAAAGAAATATTTGAAGAGCTTATCAATAATTTATCTGGAGGCTTAAAAATGAAGGACAATAGGCATATCAAATTTAGTAATCGGATTATTTGTTTATTAATGTTACTGCTGTTTGCATTTTCATTTTCAGGTTGTTACTTTTTCCCGAAGGAGGAAAAGGTTCTTGCACCTCCTTTAATAGAACCCCCGAAGATTACTTATGATACTATCGATGTAAAAAAGGGAACCATTGAAAAGAAAGTGACAGGTACTGCTAATTTTGAGTCATCGGATCAGAAAGATGTTTTTTTTGCTTTCAAAGGCGGAAATTTGAAAAACATATATGTGAAATTGGGGGATAAGGTTAAAAAAGGACAGTTGATCGCAGAGCTTGATACCGGCCACATGGAAAGCCAGATAAAGATCGCAGAGCTGGATCTTAAGTTTAAGCAGTTAGATTATGATAGTGAAAAATCCAAGGGTACAACGGGTACTGACCTTGAGAAGAAAGATATAGAGGTGCAGAAAGCGAAGATAAACCTTGACGATCTAAAACAGGAATATAATAAATCCAAACTGGTGGCGCCGATTTCAGGACAGGTTGTATTTATAGACAAGATAAGCACAGGGGATTATATAAATGCTTTCAAGCCTATACTTAAGATTGCGGACCCCGGTAAGCTTCAGCTGCAGTATCAGACCGACAATACAAGTGATTTTCAGCTTGGAATGGCCGTCGATATAAAATTCAAGGACAAGATGTACAAGGGCAAAGTCGTTATGACTCCGGCCAACATGCCGTATGGAGCCGATGAGAGTTTAAAAAAGACGATAATTATCAGCCTGAACTCTGTTCCGTCCGGTACAGAAATAGGCGATAGCGCGGATATTAATGTAACGTTGCAGAAAAAGGAAAATGTCATAGTACTTCCGAGAAACGTGATAAACACATTTGCTTCGAGAAATTATGTTCAGATACTGGATAAGAATATACCGGTTGAGAGAGATGTGGAGCTTGGAATGCAGACTCCCACAGAGGTTGAGATAGTAAAGGGTTTAAATGAAGGGGAAAAGGTCATACAGCGTTAAAAGGGGGAGACAGTCTTGCTATACAGGTTACTTCAAAAAATGCTGAACAATAAGTGGATGGTTTCGTGTCTGCTTATAGGTACGATACTGGCTGTTGCAATGGTTAGCAGTGTGCCGATTTATACGAACGGCGTGCTTCAGAGAATGCTTATTAAAGATCTAGAGAATTTTCAGGTGGATTCAAATATTTTTCCCGGTTCATTCAGTTTGAAAGCGGAATATTATGGAGTACCTAAGGAAAAGGGTATAAGGAACTTTGACGATGTCACCAGGGAATTTGATAATGAGATATGTAAGAATATGGCACTTCCCGTGCAGCAAAAATATAATTTGTATACATATGATTTTCTAAGTATAGCAGCGGATCCTTCAACAGGGCATAAAAAAGATGTCGCTGTAAAAATAGATGCCCCTATGGACTTTAAGAATCACATCAACATCATAAGCGGAAGTGCTTTTTCAAAAAGCAAATCAAATGGAACGATAGATGTGATGGTATCCGAAGAGGCCCTTCAAAAACTGGATGTTCTGGTTGGCAAGGTATATACGATCAAGGATATAGTCGATGAAAAAAGGCCGACGTTTAAGGTAAGAATTGCAGGAGTGTATACATTAAAAGATAAAAGGGACTTATACTGGGATCAGGGGCTTTCCAAATATTCTGAAAGCCTGATGATGGACTATGATTTGTTTAAAAATGATTTCTTAAAGAGCGATCTTGGAGGAATAACAAGCGGTGAATGGTATTATGCTTTCGATTATCATAAGATATCTATAGACAAGCTCAAGGGCCTATTGAGTTTTGTGGATTCCGAAAGCAAATGGCTTAAGTCATATACGGGTTCAGACCTTAAGATACCCGCACTTTCCATTTTGAAACAATATGATGAAAGGGCAAAGCTTCTGAAACTTACGCTGTGGATATTGCAGGTCCCTATACTTCTCATGCTGGTTTTCTTTATGTTCATGGTATCGCAGCTTTTAATAAGGAGAGAGGAAGGCGAGATCGCGGTACAAAAAAGCAGGGGGGCGAGCGGCTGGCAGATATTTTACGGATATACGGCCGAAGGAGCAATACTGGCGGTGGTATCCCTTGTCATAGGGCCGCTTACTGGGCTTCTGATATGTAAAATGCTTGGAGCGGCAAATGGTTTCATGGAGTTTGTGCAGAGGAGTTCCCTTCCCGTCAAACTTAATTTAAATTCATATATATTTTCTATATATGCTCTGATTTTATTCATGATCACGATGCTTATTCCTGTAATACCTGCGTCGAGGACATCCATCGTACTTCATAAACAGCAAGGCGCAAGGAAAAATAAAAAACCTATTTGGAAAAAATACTTTTTTGATATTATACTTCTCGGGATTTCCTGCTATGGGTTATATACATACAACTTAAGGCAGGGAATATTAAAAGTAACCGGTGCCAAATCTGGCGATATACCGATTGATCCCCTTTTGTTTTTAATATCCGCATTTTTCATACTTGGGGCCGGATTATTATTTTTGAGGATTTTCCCTTATATCGTAAGGCTTATATTTTACATCGGGCGAAAGATATGGCCTCCTGCCTTGTATACATCGCTTATAAGCGTGGGAAGGTCCGGCGGCAAGGATCAGTTTCTCATGTTGTTTTTGATATTTACCATATCCCTTGGAGTGTTTGATGCAAATGCTGCAAGGACTATGAACAACAATACTGAAGAAAAGGTTAAATATGCCTGTGGCGCTGATATTACAATGCAGGAAAAATGGGAATCAAATAAGGATGACGAGTCTCCATCGTATGGGCAGGGCCAAGGTGGCAGTGACGCATCCGGCAGCAAAGGGCCTGTGATATATAAAGAGCCGCCTTTTTCGAGGTATACGAAACTAAGCTCCCTTGAATCGGTAACAAAAGTATTTAAAAAAGAAGATGCCATTTTCCAATGTGAAAGCAAAATAGACAATGGAACACTCATGGCGATTATACCAAATGAGTTCGGTAAAATCGCCTGGTTTCGGAATGATTTGCTTCCATATCACTGGTTTAATTATTTAAATCTGCTTAGCAGAGATCCGAGGGCTCTTTTAGTATCGAGTTCATTTAAGAAAAAATATAAATCGAAGGTTGGTGATCCCATTTATATATCCTGGGAAAACAATCAAAGCATAGAGGGTATAATATTCGGGTTTATCGATTACTGGCCTTCATATAATCCATATAGCGGCAATGATGATACATCCGAGAACAACATCGTTGTGGCAAATCTTTCGCTGATACAGGCATTGAGCCCCATTGAGCCTTATGAAGTATGGGCTAAGAAAAAACCTGGTGTTTCAAGCGAACAGCTATATGATGAGATTAAGAAGAACGATATAAATATTACTTATCTAAAGGATGCAAGCCAACAGATCATAATGAAGAAGAACGATCCCATGCTTCAGGGCACGAATGGCGCTTTGACCCTCGGCTTTATTGTTACGATGATAATAAGCGTTATAGGATTTTTGATATACTGGATCATGTCTATCAAGGACAGGACATTGCAGTTTGGAATCTTGCGGGCAATGGGAGTATCATTTAAAGAAATAGTCGAAATGCTCCTCGGAGAGCAGGTGCTGATATCGGGTTCCGCCATAATCATGGGTATTGTGGTGGGCGGTATTACAAGTAATCTGTTCGTACCGCTTTTGCAGATGGCATACAGCTCCAAAGAACAGGTGCCTCCCTTCAGGGTTGTAGCATCCGGTGCCGATTATATAAAGCTTTATATTATTATAGCTTTGATGATGCTTACGGGTATTATAATACTTGCAAGGATGATAGCGAAGATAAACATAAGTCAGGCTTTAAAACTGGGGGAGGATTAAAATGTCTGCTATTATTAGTACGGAAAATGTATGGAGGAATTTTAAATCCGGTGATGAAATAATACATGCCTTAAAAAAAGTGAGTATTGATATAGAATCAGGTAAGCTTACTATATTGAAGGGGCGTTCGGGGTCAGGCAAGACTACTCTTATCAATATACTCGGTGCGATAGATCTTCCGGATGAAGGGGACGTAACGTTTGATGGAAATAAGATAGATGAAATGACAGGGGAAGAGAGGGATATGTTGAGAAGAAAGGAAATGGGTTTCGTATTTCAATCCGGAGGGCTTTTATCCAATATGTCAGCGTATGAAAATGTTGAGCTGGGTTTGAGGATAGCAGGCTTTGAACCGAATGGAAGAAAGAAAAGGGCCGAGGAGTGTTTAAGTCTTGTAGGGCTTGCCAAGAGGATGAACCACCGGCCGGGTGAATTATCCGGCGGAGAGCAGCAAAGGGTAGCCATTGCCCGGGCAATAGCCCATAAGCCGAAGGTGATATTCGCTGATGAGCCCACGGCGGCGCTGGATACACAGATGGGGCTTCAGGTGGTCAAGACATTTAAAGACCTTGTTCAGAAAGAAGGACTCACAGTTGTTATGTCGACGCATGATCCGAGCATGATGGAGGTTGCCGATTGCGTATATACCTTGCAGGATGGTGAGATTGTAAATGAGTGATGATGAGAAAAAATATATAATAGAATGTGAAAACCTTGTAAAGATATATAAGACTTCCGAAACAGAAGTTGTGGCGCTGCAGGGGTTGGACCTGACAGTCGAGTATGGTGAGCTCATGGCGATAATAGGCAACAGCGGAAGCGGAAAGTCCACGCTTTTAAATATGATAGGAGGCCTTGACAGGCCTTCGGCGGGAAAACTTTATGTGGATGGCAAGGATTTATTTAAATTCAATGAAAGGCAAATGATAGAGTATAAGAGGAATACAGTTGGTTTTGTATGGCAGAATAATGCAAGAAATCTTATACCTTATCTTACCGCCCTTCAAAATGTGGAACTTGTTTTAAGTCTGGCAGGCGAGAAAAATAAAAGGGAAAGGGCAAATGAGCTTTTAGACATGGTGGACCTGCCCGATAGAAAAAACAGCAAGCTTGCACAGCTTTCAGGCGGCGAACAGCAAAGGGTGGCTATTGCCATCGCCATTGCAAACAGGCCGAAGATACTTTTGGCAGATGAACCTACGGGTTCTGTCGATACAAAGACGGCGGGGCAGATACTCGATCTTTTCAGGCAATTGAATAGGGACATAAAAGTCACCATCGTTATAGTGACACATGACAGACAGCTTTCACGAAAGGTTGACAGGGTGGTTGCCATAAGAGACGGCAGGACATCGAGCGAATTCATACGTAAAAAGTCCTATGCGGAGGAACTTGCCGAGATTGAAAACGGCATAGAGGCAAAGGAAGATGAAGAGACCCACGAAGAGCTGGCAGTTGTCGACAGGGTCGGAAGGCTCCAAATACCCAGGGAGTATTTAGAGGCCTTGGGAATAAAGGGGAGCAGCAAGCTGAAGGTTGAGCTTGAGGGAGATAGAGTTGTACTCATTCCGCCCCAGAATAAGAATAATAAAAATTGAATCTGAAAATAGGGGTGCATATTTATATTCTGCGAATAATATATACACCTTCTTCAATTCGCAATTTGAAATCAGGCCTTAGAGCTTACAAAACTTGAATCCGCCGAACGGGTGTTCAATATAACATAAGCTCAAATTACGAATCGAAGATATACCTCGGGAATAGTGTTCAAAGCGGCACAAGCTAAAATTACGAACTAATCGATTGAATAGGGAGGCTACATAATGAAAGAAGATTTTAAAGCAAGATTGGATGAGTTTAAGGAATACCTTAAAAATATAGAGTATCTGCAAAGCGCTTCAAGCGTTCTTTATTGGGACATGCGAGTCGGAATCCCCAAAAAGGCCATACCCTACAGAGGGGAAGTCTTAAGTTACCTTTCAGGCGAAGAGTATAAGCTTGAGACTTCTTTGAAGATGAAAGAATTCATTGATTACTTTGAATCCTGCAGGGATCTCGATGATATTACGAAAGCCATGGTCCGAAATGCTAAAAAAAACTATGAGAGGACTATGAAGATACCTGAAAAAAGATATAAGGAATATACCATAGAACAGGCTGCTTCAGAAGCGGCATGGGAAGATGCAAAGGCGAAATCGGATTATTCGATTTTCAAACCCCATTTAAAAAAGATGATAGATTTCAATAAGGAATTTATTGGTTACTGGGGTTATAGGAATTCAAAATATGATACACTGCTGGATTTTTATGAACCTGGCATAACCGTAGGAAAGCTTGATAAAACATTCGGTGAACTTAAAAGAGCTATAGTAAGCTTGCTGGACAGAATACAAAAAAGCGGCGTAAAACCTGACTGCGGCATGTTCCATAAAAAGTTTACTAAGGGAAGGCAGGAGAGCTTCAGCAAATATGTCATGGCGAAGATGGGTTTCGACTTTGACGAAGGAAGGGTGGATGAAAGCGTTCATCCATTTACAATCAATTTTGACAATAGAGATGTCAGAATAACCACCCATTATTATGAAAATGAATTCAGAAGTGCGCTTTTTAGCTGTATACATGAAGGCGGGCACGCTATTTATGAGCAAGACATACCGGATAGCCTGAAGGGAACTATGCTTGCTTGCGGAGCGTCCATGGGGCTGCACGAGTCACAATCGAGATTTTATGAAAACATTATAGGAAGAAGCAGGGCGTTTTGGACGTACTTTTATCCGGAGGTTAAAAGGAGGTTCCCTGAGTTCAAGGATGTGACGCTTGATGAATTTTATAAGGGAATCAATGCTGTTTCGCCATCGCTGGTCAGGACAGAAGCCGATGAACTTACATACAGCCTTCATATCATAATAAGGTATGAAATAGAAAAGAAGATATTCGATGATGAAGTTGATGTAGATGAGCTGCCATCCGTCTGGAATAAAAAGTATAAGGAATATATGGGTATTGAGCCTGAAAACGATGACGAGGGGATACTTCAGGATATGCATTGGTCCGGAGGAAGCTTTGGATATTTTCCAAGTTATGCTCTCGGGAACCTTTACGGCGCGCAATTTTTGAGCAAGATGGAAAAGGATATACCGGATCTTTATAAAGAGATAGAACGGGGCAACTTGGACATTGTGCATCAATGGCTTAAAGAGAACATACATAAATACGGCTCGGTATACAAGCCTGCCGAACTTTTGAAAAAGGCAACCGGTGAGGAACTTACCGCAAAATATTTTATCGATTACCTTAACAAAAAATATAGCGAAATATATAATCTATAATAGTCTATATTGAATTTTTATGAAAAGAGGGCGCATATAAATTATTTAAAGGATATTATTGGGAAGAGCTTTGAAGCTTGGCAATCGGGATAATATAAAGCATGAGTATGCTTAAGGAGGGTGTCTGATGGAAGAGAAATTAAATCTGAATGGCAAATGGCAGTTTAAAGAAAAGGATGCGGATGAATGGGAAAACGGATGCGTTCCGGGTTCTGTTCAGCAGGATCTTGTTAAGCTCGGGAAAATGCCTGATCCATATTACAGGATGAATGAGGCTGAGTTCAGTAAATTAGAGGGAAAGGAATGGATATACAAAAGGGAGTTCAATTTTAATAAAAATGGCGGCTATGACAGCGCAAAACTGGTGTTTGAGGGAATCGATACCATAGCCGAAATATATTTCAATGGAAAATATATCGGTAAAGCTCAGGATATGTTCGTTCCAAAAGTATTCGATGTAACTGATGCCATAAAAGAGGGCAAAAATACGATAGAAGTATATTTTGAATCGATAGTAAAACATATTGGTGCTCTACAAAAAGACAGCCCTTCGAATTTAACGAGCAGCATGGAGATCGGAAGGCCGTATATCAGAAAGGCGCAATACTCGTTCGGCTGGGATTGGGGACCGAGGATCCTGCAGGTTGGGCTCTGGAGGGACGTATATATATCGCTGGCAAAGGATGCAGAAATAGAAAATCCATATGTTTATACAAAAGAGATAAGGGATAATAAGGCATATATAAATGTAAGCGCGGATGTGGACTTATACAAGGATATAAATGTTGAATCGAAGATTACCGTTTCCTACGGCAATAAAATCCGTGCGGTAAAAACTGCGGATGTGGATAAAGGGAAAATCGATACATCTATAGAAATAGATAATCCTGACCTGTGGTATCCGAACGGTTACGGCATGCAGCCTATATACAGCGTCGATATCGAGCTGTACAGCGAGGATAAACTCATCGATAAAAGGAATGTTAAAACAGGAATACGAGACGTAAAGCTCATACGCAAGAAGGATACAGAAGGCGAGAGCTTCATATTTGAAATAAACGGAATAAAAATATTTGCAAAGGGCGCCGATTGGATACCTGCAGACAATCTGCTGCCAAGGCTTACAAGAGATGATTACTATAAGTACATAAAGCTTGCAAAAGAGGCAAATATGAATATGCTGAGGATTTGGGGAGGCGGCATATATGAAGACGACGCATTTTATGAAGCCTGCGATGAAATGGGCATCATGGTATGGCAGGATTTTATGTATGCATGCGCCCAGTATCCCGATGAATATAAATGGTTCCGTGATATCGTCTATGATGAATCGGAAAAGGTTGTGCTGAGCCTGAGAAACCATCCGTCGATAGTTTTGTGGTGTGGCAATAACGAAAACAACTGGGGCTTTTATTCATGGTGGGGTCTTAACGATCCTGAATATCTCGGCAATTTTATATATAAGGAAATACTTCCTGAGATTTGTTCAAAATATGATCCTTCGAGGCCTTACTGGGTGTCGAGCCCTTATGGAGGAGTCGACCCCAACAGCGAGGCAGAAGGCGACAGGCATCAGTGGGTCGTATGGTCAAATTGGGCCGACTACGGGCATTATCAAAACGATAAGGGCAGGTTTATAAGCGAATTCGGATTTCAATCGATGCCTGACTATAAAACCATATTATCCTGTACGGCACCTGAAGACAGGTATATTTTAAGCCCTGTAACGATATCGCATAACAAGATGGTTGAAGGGACGGAAAGACTTATAAGGTTTATGGTGGGCAGGGTTGGCTTCCCGAAGGATTTTAAAAGCTTCGTATATCTGACGCAGTTTAATCAGGCGGAAGCTATCAAATTTGGCGTTGAGCACTGGAGATCAAGAAAATTCATGACCGCGGGGACTCTTTACTGGCAGCTTAACGATTGCTGGCCTGTTGCCAGTTGGTCTTGCCTGGACTATTATAAACGGAAAAAGGCGCTCTATTATTATTCAAAACATTTTTATTCGGATGTCATGCCTTATATCAAAAGTGAAAACGGCGGCATAACTGTTTCAGGTATCAGCGATTTGCTGGAGAATACCGATGCAACCGTAAAAATAAAGGCTTATAAGTTGAATGGCGAAAAGACGTTTGAGAAAGATATAAGCACCACCTTGATTGCAAACGATGTAACAAAAATCAGTTTCATCAATGATTCAGATTTTGCAGATGGCTATGTATCAAGGACCGTTCCGGTAAGCAGAGACGGATTTACTTATCCTGAATATAAAAACGGAAATATGCTAGATACGGTCGTTTATGTTGATATGGTTGTGAAGGGCAGGCATTATGAGAATTATTTGGTGTTCGATAGGTTCAGAAATCTGAATTTATCAAAACCCGATATAAAATATTCCTATGAAGGGAATACATTGAAATTGCAGTCCGATATACCTGCATTTGGCGTATTCATCGAGACGGAAAATGAAACCGATCTGTCGGATAACTGCATAAACATGATGCCGGGCAAGGAATACAAAATTGTATTTACTGAGGATCCAGGCAAATTAAACATCTTTGATATAACAGAGCTTACAGCGAAAATATGATTGAAAATAAAAAGGATGGGATCCCATCCTTTTTTATTTTAAGCTTGTAACTTGGCAAATGAGTGCTCAAAATAACACAAACTCATATTACGAATCGAAGATATCCTTTAGAAAAGCTTGTACGGTAAATGGATATTTGTTATACTTATTCAAACATGATGCATTGGGATTAATAATAAAAATGCAAAATGATCTGCTGCGGCAATTTTTTTTAAGAGGGGTGAAAATATTATGGATTTTAAAGAGAAACTGGGGAATTCGTTTATACTATTTGACGGTGCCATGGGCACGATGATTCAGAATGCGGGGTTGGAAGTCGGGGAGATGCCTGAGGTATATAATATTATTCACCCCGAAATTGTAAAAGGCATACATGAAAGTTACATAAAAGCAGGAGCCGATGTTATAACCACCAACACATTCGGTGTCAGTTCGTCCAGACTTTTACAATCGGGATATACAGTGGAGGAGATTATATGGAAGGCAGTCGGTATTGCAAAAGCAGCGGGCTCGGGATTGGTTGCCCTTGATATCGGGCCGACAGGAAGGCTCATGGAGCCTTTTGGCGATCTTTCATTTGATATGGCATATGATATTTTCAAAAGGCAGGTGGAGGTTGGAGTCAAAGCCGGCGTCGACCTTATACTGATAGAAACATTATCGGATGTCTATGAAGCCAAGGCAGCAGTGCTTGCCGCTAAAGAGAACAGCTCCATTCCGGTGCTCTGCACCATGACATTCCAGAAAAGCGGAAGGACTATAATGGGTACGGACCCGCTGACTGCAGTAAATATACTTGAAGGTCTGGGAATCGATGCCATAGGGGCGAACTGTTCCATCGGCCCGGCAGAGACCATGCCAATTATAGCTGAAATGCTTGAGTATTCTTCGATACCTGTAATGGTACAACCTAATGCAGGGCTTCCGAGGGTGTGCAAAGGAAAAAATATTTATGATATAAAACCTCTTGAATTTGCAAAAGATATAAAAGAGATGGCGAAGATGGGAGCGTGTATTTTTGGAGGATGCTGCGGCACAAATCCGGATTTTATCAAGGAAATACATGATGCCTTGGTCCAATTATCCCCTGTAGCGGCCGTCGGCAAGAATATTACGGCAGCATCTTCATCTTCGAGAACTGTTATACTGGGCGATGAATTTAAAGTTATAGGTGAGAATATAAATCCTACGGGCAAGGCAAAGTTAACGCATGCATTGAAAAACGATGATATGGAATACATAGCATCTCTTGCGTCAAAGCAAGAGGAGGCGGGAGCAGACATGCTCGACATAAATACCGGAATCCCGGATATAGATGAAAAGGATATAATGATAAAAGTTATAAGGGAGATACAGACTGCGGTTAAACTTCCTATAATGATAGACAGTATAAGTACGGATGTATTAGAAGCGGCAGCCCGGCAATACGACGGAAAGCCTGTTATAAATTCTGTAAGCGGCAAAGAAATGGTTATGGAAAGAATATTTCCCATAGCGAAAAAGTATGGCGCATGTATCATAGGCCTTACCCTAGATGAAAAAGGCATACCCAAAACTGCTGAAGAAAGGGTAAATATAGCAGGAAAAATAATTGAGAAGGCGCATATCTTTGGGATAAAGGATAAAGATATTATCATAGATTGTCTGGTCTTAACCGCATCTGCACAGCAGGAAAGCGCTATGGAGGCTATTAAGGCCGTTAAGATGGTAAAAGATAAATACAAAGTTGCGACAGTGCTCGGAGTCAGCAATATATCCTATGGACTTCCTGAAAGGAAGGTATTAAACAGGACATATCTTGCGATGGCACTGGCGATGGGGCTTGACTCTGCAATCGTAAACCCGATGGATGAGGGGATAATGGATACCGTGAAAGCCTTTAAAGTAATCGCAAACCAGGATAAGAATGCTGCGGATTATATTAAAAACTGCAAGAAATAGATAATGGCGGTTATTTGTAAATTGAAATTAATGAGGAGATGTTAATTTGGGCATCAGATATGAAAGAAGATATGCCGACATACTTACGGATTTAATGGAGGGAATAAGAGGCGTAGATGGTTTTTATACCCTCTTTGAGATGGATGAGGATATGTGGAATGGCATGGAGGAGAATTACCGCAATGAATGTTTGAGGACCATGTCCGACGATGTCTTTTATGCCCTTGGAGGAAATAAAACATTGAGCATAGGAAATGGCGTTATACAATACGACAAGGATAAAAGCATTATAAAAATATATAACGGCAATAACTGCGTCTACATAGTAAATTTGCTATAAATTTTTCGTGAATTTTGATTCTGCCTTGAACAAGTTTACAGAATAACATAAGCTCATATTGCGAATTGAAGATATAAATTATTATAACTTTTCTTATGTAAATGGTATAATTGATTTATGAAAATTTACAATTTTGAGTTTTAGAGGTGGGGGGAAGTTATTATATGGAATTATCAGAGATAAAGGGAATATCGGATAGGATCAGGAAAAATATTCAAAAAGTCATAATAGGGAAATCCGGCATAATAGACGTTTTGATATGTGCTGTTATAGCAGGAGGGCATGTACTTTTGGAGGATGTGCCAGGGACGGGCAAGACAGTTCTTGCAAAAGCCCTTTCGAAATCCATAGGTGCTGATTTTAAAAGAGTGCAGTTTACTCCGGATCTGCTTCCTTCCGACCTTACGGGAATAAATTACTATAATCAGAAAATGGGACAGTTTACGTTCAAGAAGGGACCTCTCTTTACGAATATTCTTTTGGCTGATGAAATAAACAGGGCGACTCCGAGGACTCAGTCAAGCCTTCTAGAATGCATGGAGGAAAAGCAGATAAGCGTCGATGGCATTACATATAAATTAGACGAGCCTTTTTTTGTAATCGCAACTCAAAATCCCATTGAAATTGCAGGGACGTTTCCCTTGCCGGAAGCTCAGCTTGACAGATTCCTTGTAAGGCTTAACATGGGATATCCTGATTTTAAGGAAAATAAAGAGATAATAGAGCGCTTCATCGCGGCAAATCCCCTGGAGGATCTTAAAAGCGTATGCAGCAGTGAGGAAATCAATAACGCAAAGTTGATATTCAACAAAGTTTATATAAGCGATGAAGTACAGGAATACATAATAAAAATAACGGAGAAAACCCTCGACAATAATTACGTCAGGCTGGGCATAAGCCCAAGAGGCATGCTTGCCCTTGTCAAAATGTGTCAGGCATATGCTGCCATAAAGGGCAGTGATTTTGTAACTCCAGATGATGTCAAAAGCATGGCCGTCCATGTATTTAACCATAGGCTTATCTTAAAGGACAGCGCCCGTGTAAGAGGAGTGGCTCCCAGGGAAGTAATCACGGACATATTAAATGAAGTACCTGTTCCAATTGAAGAATGGGATAAGCATTCTGCAAGGTGAAAAAATGTTTATAATAATTTTGCTTGTACTGATAATAGGATTTTATCTCTTCCAAACGGAGATATATAGCAGAAAGTGCTTTGATAATGTCTTCCTGAAGGTTGCGTTTAAGGATACAGGCGTCTTTGAAAATGATCATACGGAGCTTATTGAGACAGTGGGAAACAAAAAATGGCTGATACTTTGGTATCTTATAGTCGAATTCAAAACATCGAAAAATTTATTATTCAAGGGGAATTCCAGCGTGGACGTTTCCGTAAGCGATGCGAGTTATAAAAAAGACCTGTTTTCCCTCTCGTCATACCAAATGGTAAAAAGACGTTTCGATATAGTAGCGTCCAGAAGGGGTTACTATACGATAAAAAAGGCGGATTTGATGACCGGCGACTTATTTGGCAAGTACAGGTTCCTTATGGATCTACCGGTATCTGCCAGCCTGTATGTATACCCGAGACTCGTATCGGATACGGAGCTTTCAGTCCCTTTTAGAAGGATGATGGGGGAAATACTGTCCAAAGAGAGGCTGATGGAAGATCCTTTTCTTATAAGGGACATAAGGGATTATATGGAATATGATAGCTTGAAGACGATTAACTGGAATGCTTCCGCAAAATCCGGTGAACTCAAAGTAAACGAGTATGATTACACGTCGTCAAAAGAAGTAAAGATACTCCTGAATATAGAGAAGTTCAATGAGTGGGATGGCGACGGCACCATAGAAGAGGGCATAAGGATAGCAGCCACCATTGCGGCAGAATGTATAAAGACCGGTATTCCGGTACAGCTTGATTCAAATGCCGGAAGTTTATTGTCAAATGGCAGGATAACGGTAGAAAAGTCCGGAAGCCCTGACTATACTATTTCGTTTTACAGGCAGTTAGCATGTATCGATACAAAAAATGTGCTGGAGCCATTTGCCGAGACGTTAAAGGAGGAGTCCCTCCGGTTGGATAAGCAGCCTTTATATGTGCTGATATCACAATATTTCGGGAAAGATTTGCAGGATGAAGTCGAAAGCTTCAGGCAGGAGGGTTTTAATTTATACTGGATAGTGCCTAAATATCCAGATACAAAGCTTAAAGTGGATGATGAGAGCGATATGTTCGTATGGGAAGTGACTGAGAAATGAAAGATGACCGGGTTTTAAACATAAGGGTGCAGAGCGTTGCGGATAGCTGGATGAATTTGCACAGCAGCAAATCCATGCTTTATGATGTCCTTGAAACATTTATGGATTTTCTTATGGTTTATCCCTTATTTGCGATTGTGCTGTATGCCATTATAAAGGACGATTCATACATTTTCCAGGGTTATGCCGCCATAGCGGGCGTAATGGTCATGGTGCTTTTAAGAAGGTTCGTGCACAATAACCTGCTTCATTATCTATCATATCTTCCAATACTTGCAGCAGCATATTATTTTGGCGGTCCGACGGCTGAGAAATGTTTTATTTTGCCGCTGCTCTTTACAATGATGTGCGTGTCAATCGCAAAGAGAAACAGGAAGTTCGTTACATTTAGAAAGCTCAGCTATATGATAGCTCCTTCTGTTATTTTTATGATTCTGTATATAATATCTGTCGCAAATAATTTTTATTCTTTGCAGTATTTGATCATAATTCATTTTGCACTTTTCACAGGCATTTGTATTATTTATATACACATATCTAGAACTAAAACGCTTATGAAATGGGAAAGGACGACATCGAAAGAAGACAAAAGGAAGATAAACGGCGTAAGCTTGAAATTCATTGCCGTATTCTCAATGTTCCTTGCCATAGTATTCATTCTGTTCTATATGGAAAATTTTTTTATGCAGGCTGATAAAAGTATACTCATGTATATAGGAAGCTTATTTTCAGCGTCCCCGAAGCCAAGACAGCCGGAAAAGATTATAAGTGAAGCCCCTCAGAAAGATATTGGCATTCCGGATGCCTTGAAAAACATAAAGGGGGGTAATTCGGCAGTGGGAGCCGTAATTGCCATGATATTGAAAATGATATTCGGCGGACTTATGATCGCCGCAGCTCTGGCACTTGTCATATTTTTAGGCAGGGCTTTATATAAAAAGATACGGGAATTGGTATTCGGAAAGGTTGAATATGCGGAGGAAAAAGAGTCGCTTTTTAAAATAGACGATGTAGTGGAAAATATAAAAGAGAAAATATCATCAGTTAAAAGGCAGTATAAATCACTCGTCGATAATTCAAACAATAAAAAGATCAGAAGGATATATTATAAACTTGTAAAGTCGAATAAAAAAAGCGATACCAAAATAGAACCTTCCGATACTGCAACAGTCATTGAAAATAAGATATTGAAGGATTCCAAGAGGGATATAGATGAAGCGACGGCCATTTACCAAAAGGCAAGGTACGGCAAGCTTGAATGTACCAAAGGCGAATTGAATGCAATCAAGAATTTTAAACCCAAGGAATTATAAGCGGAACTTGAATCTGGCAGTGTGATATATATTATTCGAAGAATAATATGGAAAGAGCAATTAGCGGAAAGGCTTTAGAGTCTGTTAACGCATCTTGATGGCAGTATACAAATAGTACAAATTGAATTAGGATTATAAGTTAAAAAAATTATCATATACCTATTGACAATAAAGGATAGATTAACTAAAATTTATATTGTTAGCACTCATAGGTAAAGAGTGCTAACAAAAAATAATCTTCACCCCTCGGGGGTTTATATATTTATAAATAATATGTAAGGAGATGTTATACAATGCATGTTAAACCATTAGGAAGCAGAGTGCTTCTAAAAGAAATTGAAACTGAGGAAACAACCAAAAGCGGTATAGTGCTTCCTTCGTCCGCCAAGGAAAAGCCGTTTATGGCAGAGGTTATTGAGGTCGGACCAGGAGAAGTAAAAGACGGGAAAGAGATCAGGATGGAAGTTAAAAAGGGTGACAAGGTACTTTACAGCAAGTACAGCGGCACCGAAGTAAAATTAGATGAAGAAAAATATCTTATCGTAAAGCAGGAAGATATTCTTGCAATCGTCGATTAATTTAAGGAGGGAAAAGACATGGCTGCAAAAATTATAAAATATGATGAAGAAGCAAGAAAGTCAATGGAAAAAGGAGTTGATCTCCTTGCAAATACAGTCAAGATAACATTGGGACCTAAGGGAAGAAATGTTGTACTTGATAAAAAATTCGGTTCGCCGATGATTACAAACGACGGTGTTACAATTGCTAAGGAAATAGAACTTGAGGATCCTTTTGAAAATATGGGCGCACAGCTTGTAAAGGAAGTCGCAAGCAAAACGAACGATGTTGCTGGAGACGGAACTACAACTGCTACACTTCTTGCACAGTCCATAATTAAAGAGGGTTTAAGAAATGTTGCATCAGGTGCAAACCCGATGGTACTTAAAAAAGGTATAGAAAAGGCCGTAAATAAAGCTGTAGAAGTATTAAAACAAAACAGCGAGAAAATAAAGGGCAAGAGCGATATGACTTTCGTTGCGACTATTTCATCGAGCGATGAAGAAGTTGGAAAGCTTATTGCCGATGCCATGGAGAAAGTTACAAGTAACGGCGTCATAACGATTGAAGAATCCAAGACATCCGAAACGAGTATAGATATAGTTGAAGGAATGCAGTTTGACAGAGGTTATGTATCACCATACATGGTAACTGACAATGATAAGATGGAAGCAGTACTCGAAGATCCATATATACTTATTACCGATAAGAAGATAAGCAATATTCAGGATTTGCTTCCTGTCCTCGAGTTAATCGTAAAGGACGGTTCAAAATTGCTTATTATCGCTGAAGACGTTGAAGGAGAGGCCCTTGCTACATTAATAGTCAATAAATTGAGGGGAACTCTTCAGTGTGTTGCAGTAAAGGCACCTGGATTTGGCGACAGGAGAAAGGAAATGCTCCGCGATATAGCGATACTTACAGGGGGAGAAGTCATATCCGATGAAACAGGCATGAGCCTCAAGGATGCAAAGCTTGATTGGCTTGGCAGGGCTAAATCGGTTAAGGTTCAGAAGGAAAATACCATAATCGTCGATGGAGCTGGCAATTCAAAGGATATTAAAGACAGGATAGAATCTATAAAGAGGCAGATAGAAGCTACAACATCAAGCTATGATAAGGAGAAACTCAATGAAAGGCTTGCAAAGTTATCAGGCGGTGTTGGAGTTGTAAAAGTCGGAGCTGCAACGGAGACTGAGATGAAAGAAAAGAAGTTGAGAGTCGAAGATGCACTTAATGCTACAAGGGCAGCCGTTGAAGAAGGTATAGTTGCAGGCGGCGGAGTCGCATATATTAATGCGATACCGGAAGTTCAAAAATTAGCAGACACGCTGACAGGCGACGAAAAAACCGGAGCTGTCATGATCGTCAAAGCGCTTGAAGATCCTTTAAGGCAGATTGCGGAAAATGCCGGAATAGACGGTTCAATTGTAGTCGACAAAGTAAAGAACAGTCCTAAGGGGACTGGATACGATGCTGCAAAGGGACAATATGTCAACATGGTTCAGTCAGGCATAATCGATCCTACCAAGGTTACAAGGTCGGCTCTCCAAAATGCTGCATCAGTTGCAGCCATGTTCCTGACAACAGAAGGCAGTGTTGCAGAGAAGCCGGAGAAGAAAGCTCCAGCACCTGCGGCACCAAATCCTGAGATGGGATATTAAAATTAAGACTCTGCAGTCAATACTGAGTCAAAAAAGCGTACAGCAAAAAACTGTACGCTTTTTTTCTTGACAATCTCGGGACATAGTATTAATATGATATTAACACAATGGTAATAAGACAATTTATTTGAACTTATAAAACTTGAATCTGGCGAATGAGTGTTCAAAATAACATAATCTAATATTACGGATCGAAGTTATTTGAATAGAGGTGTTTTTTACGGATGGAAGTGAATTGAGAAATAAAAATGGTTTAACTGAAAAAGAATTTTTAGCAAGATATGATGACAGCAAATATAAAAAGCCGTCTGTAACCGTCGATATGTTGATATTCACAGTATGCAAGGGGCAAAAATCAAGCTACAGAAAACTTCCGGAAAGAGTATTAAAAATTTTAATGGTAAAGAGGGGAGATCATCCATATATCGGTCAGTGGGCGCTTCCCGGAGGATTTGTGAACATTGATGAAAGCATAAGGGATGCAGCCTTGCGTGAACTGAAAGAAGAGGTTAACATCGACGATATTTATATGGAACAATTATATACATGGGGAGATGTTAACAGAGATCCAAGGACCAGAGTTATAAGCTGTTCCTATATGTCTCTCGCAGACAGTTCAAAGCTTGATATCAAGGCAGGGGATGACGCTGCTGATGCCGGATGGTTTACGGTAAAATATAATACTGTCGAAGAAAAAAAGACAGCCGCAAAAAAAGGCTATAGGATTCAGGATTTAATTTCACTGAAACTAATAGGCGATAATACGAAACTGTCGGCGACTGTCAAGACAGTCAAGGATGTCGAAGGAAGCGTTAAAGGTTGCAGCAGAGAGGTTGTGAGTTCATCAGGCATAGCGTTCGATCATGCAAAAATAATACAATATGCAATCGAAAGGTTGAGAAATAAAATAGAGTATACAGATATAGCATTTAATCTTATGCCTGAATATTTCACACTGACAGAGCTGCAGCAGGTGTATGAGGTAATACTAGGCAGGGAACTTTTAAAAGCGAATTTCAGGAGAAAGATTTCAGGAATGGTTATTGAAACCGACAGGATAACAAAGGATGTTGGCCACAGGCCTTCAAAGCTTTATAAATTTAACCCGAATTGGGTTGAAAGTTTGTTTTAAGGAGAGGGAAAATATGGACACTGATATTAATATTAAAAATAATCTTACTATGCTTACTGATTTTTACGAAATAACCATGGCTAATGGATATTTTGAAAACGGGATAGGAGAAAAAATAGCCTATTTTGATATGTTTTTCAGGAAAGTACCGGATGACGGTGGCTTCGCCATAATAGCAGGTTTAAAGCAGCTCATGGATTATTTCAATGAACTGAAATTTTATGATGAGGATATAGAATACTTAAGGTCAAAGAAGATTTTCAGCGAGGGATTTTTGAACTATTTGAAGAACTTTAAATTCAGCTGCGATGTTTGGGCCATACCTGAAGGGACGCCGATATTTCCCTATGAACCTATCGTAACTGTGAGAGGGCCCATAATGCAGGCACAGTTTGTGGAAACGATGGTTTTAATCACTATAAACCATCAGAGCCTGATTGCGACGAAGGCAAGCAGAATTGTGAGGGCTGCACAGGGAAGGCCTGTAATGGAGTTCGGTTCAAGGAGGGCACAGGGATATGACGGTGCCATGCTTGGAGCAAGAGCCGCTTACATAGGAGGCTGTACCGGAACGGCATGTACGATAGTTGACAGGGATTATAAAATACCGGCTCTCGGCACGATGGCTCACAGTTGGGTGCAGCTATTCCCCTCGGAGCTTGATGCATTTAGAGCTTATGCAAAAATATATCCTGACAATTGCCTGCTTTTGGTGGATACGTATAATGTATTGAAATCAGGTGTTCCTAATGCCATAAAGGTATTTAAGGAAGAGGTTGTTCCAAGGGGAATAAGGCCAAAAGGAATAAGAATCGACAGCGGAGATATAACCTACCTTTCAAAAAAGGCCAGAAAGATGCTGGATGATGCTGGATTTGCAGATGCCAAGATTACCGCATCGAATTCCATGGATGAATATGTGATAAGAGATATACTTGCAGAAGGTGCAAGAGTAGATTCCTTCGGCGTTGGCGAGAGACTCATAACGTCCAGGTCGGAGCCGGTGTTTGGCGGAGTATACAAGCTTTCTGCAATTGAAGAAAACGGCAAAATCATACCTAAGATTAAAATAAGCGAAAATGTAGAAAAAATAACAAATCCATGTTTCAAACAGGTATACAGGCTATACAGCAGGGAGAACCATAAAGCAATTGCCGATGTCATCACCCTGGCCGATGAAACGATAGATGATACAAAACCATATATTATTTTTGATCCTGAATATACATGGAAGAGAAAGACAGTAACGAATTTTTATACGAGAAAACTGTTGGTTAAAATATTTGAAGGCGGAAAGCCTGTTTATGAAAGTCCTGATATCGATTCCGTCAGGGAATACTGCAAACAGCAGCTCGGTACATTATGGGATGAAGTATTAAGATTCGATAATCCCCACAGGTACTATGTGGATCTTTCCAAACCGTTATGGATTATAAAAAGTAAGCTGTTGGATGAATATTCGTGGAAATAAGTTTCAGATATATAAAATCTTCAATTCGCAATTTGAAATCAGGCATAGATGGGATTATGTTATTTTGAGCGACGAATGAGCATTATGAGAGTTTTGATAAGTTCTTGGATTCTTAAGGCTGCTGGCCTTAGAACTTACAAAACTTGAATCTGTCGAATGAGTGTTCAAAATAACATAAGTTCATATTACGAATCGAAGATATAAAATATGCACCATGCTTCAGATACGTACGTTTCACAGATACGGATACATGAAAAATCAGGCTTATCAAAGCCTGATTTTTTGCACTTACGTTATTTGCTTTATTCTTCCGGCATTATGATTGCAACAATTAAATATGCTATTAATCCCAAACCCATCGCAAAAAAGCCGATTATCCAGAGAATTCTTATGATAGTTGGATCGATATTGCAATATTCGCCGATACCACCACATACGCCCAACAGTTTTCTATTGGTTTTAGACCTTATTAACCTTTTTTCCATTTTTTATTCTCCTTTTGATATAAACGCTTTCTAATATTTTATACGTAATATTTCAGAAAAAGTCTTACAGGAAATAATATTTTTGGTGGACTAGGCAGATTAAGCCGAAAATAAGTTTCATAAAACAGAGCGGTGTATTGAAATTTTAGGCAATTTATGGTATCCTGAATATAGATGATTTTATACATCGCTGAATATATTATTGCTTCGATTTGTAATTTGAAATCGGGCATAAATTGGATTATGTTATTTTGAGCAACGAATGAGCATTATGAAAGTTTTGATAAGTTCTTGGCTTTGCTGCCGAAGAAAATCCTTAGAGCTTTTGATTGTCTGAGCGTAGGCGAGTTTCAAAAGCTCTTGGATTATCAAGGCTGCAGGCCTTAGAACTTACAAAACTTGAATCTGTCGAATGAGTGTTAAAAATAACATAATCTTAAATTACGAATTGAAGATATTATTGGAGTGATTATATGCCTGGAACATTATTAAAAATAAAGGAAGTTTTCAACAATCTCAATAAAACGGAAAAAAGGATTGCGGAATATATACTGGAGAATCCTGATGATATAATACATCTTTCAATAGGAGAACTGGCGGAAAGATGCAGTACGAGCCAGGCGGCAATAGTACGGTTCTGCAAATCGATACAGTATAATGGCTATAAGGACTTTAAGATAGATATTACACCGGATATCTTAGCTTTGCAAAAAGACGATGAAAATAAATATACGGACATAAAGCCGGGGGACAAGCTCGAAAGCATTATAGAAAATGTATGCATCAATAATATAAAATCCATCGATGATACATTGAAAATACTGGATTACAACGAGGTAGAAAGAGCGGTAGACGCAATAAATAAATCCAGGAGGATTGACTTTTACGGCGTGGGTGCTTCAGGAATAATAGCGCTTGACGGGCAGCAAAAATTTATGAGGATTCATAAATATTGCTTTGCCTATACGGATTCACACCTTCAGATAACATCGGCGGCTACTCTTGAAAAGGGCGACGTTGCGATTATTATTTCATATTCGGGAGAGACAAAGGATATAATTGAATCCGCAAAGGCAGCTAAAGAGTCGGGAGCCACGGTAATAAGCATAACTAAATACGGGAAAAGTACACTCAGTGAATTGTCAAATATAAACTTATTTCTTACATCCCCTGAAACGAGCATAAGAAGTGGCGCCATGGGTTCCAGAATAGCACAGCTTAACATGATAGATATAATATTTTCGGCAGTTGCCAGCATGGAATATAAGGATATAAAAAAGTACCTTGATAAGACTCATAAGGCGACATTGCTCAAAAAATACAATAAATAGGCAAACAAGCGTATTCAAATCAAATACTTTTTTCATAATACTTTTCAAATCAACATATGCCTTTATGGGGATCATTTTTACAGCAATTGAAATAAAGGCATATATAATAAATTCCAAATAATCTATGAAATATGATAGTAAACAATTTAAAAATAATTTTCAAAATACAATAAAATCATTGAAATTATATGTCAATATATATATAATAATATTATGTACAGACACATCAACATAAAAATATAAGGGGGGTAACTATGGATGAATATCTTGGCAGCCTGACAACAGAGCAGATAAATAAGCAAACAACTCATATAGATGTCTGCAGTACCACAGAGATACTTGAAATAATCAATTCAGAAGACATGAATGTTCCCGGGGCAGTTAAAAAAGAAATAAAAAATATTGCGAAAGCGGTAGATGCTGTTGTTAGTCATATTAAAAATGGAGGGCGTTTATTTTATATAGGCGCAGGAACAAGCGGCAGAATCGGTATACTTGATGCTTCCGAGTGCCCGCCGACTTATGGTACGGACCCCGAATTAGTCCAGGGTATTATCGCGGGGGGAAATGAAGCTGTCACAAAATCTGTAGAAGGTGCTGAAGACAGTGAGGAACTGGGCAGGAATGTAATACTGGAGAAAAAAATAACATATAAAGATGCCGTTGTTGGGATTACTGCAAGCGGGAGAACTCCATATGTGATTGGCGCTGTAAAGGAAGCTAAAAAAGTTGGGGCTCTGACGATAGGGCTAAGCAGCAATATGAAATCAAAAATAAAAAATGAAGTCGATATAGCGATAACTCCCATTGTAGGTCCTGAAGTGGTAATGGGTTCCACAAGAATGAAATCCGGAACTGCGCAAAAGCTGGTATTAAATATGATAACCACTGCAGTTATGATAAAGCTGGGTAAGGTTTATGGCAATTTGATGGTTGACTTAAAGCCTACCAATATAAAATTGCTGGATAGAGCGGTCAGAATAGTCATTTATGCGACATCAGCTAATGAAGAGACTGCAAACAAATATATTAAGCTATCGGGGTATAACCCAAAGGTGGCGATAGTCATGATCAAGACGGGGGTTTCAAGAGAAAAGGCAGAGGAACTGTTATCAAAAGGAGAAGGTTTTGTCACAAAAGCTCTTAAGATATTTGAAACGCTTAAAGATTAGGCTCTAACACCCTAAAAAGGTGATAAAAATATCTATAATAAAGGGGAGGAAATATAATAATGAAAAAGCTTAAACGAGTTTTATCAGCAGTGCTGGTAATATCGATGATAGCCGTACTGTTTATCGGCTGTGCAAAAAAAGCAAAACCCAATGAGAATACATCAAACGCAGCCGATACAATAACAGCAATGGTACCGCCGATTTCACCAAATTTCCAAAAACAGATTACTGATATCCAGGCGTCTTTCAAGAAAAAATATCCTAATCTTACATTGTCTATGGAAGCAACAAGCTGGGAAGATTTATCACAAAAGCTTGATGTTCAGGTTAATGCCGGAACTCCGCCTGATATAGCTTTTATGGGACAGGTAAACGGAGCTATCGCAAAATATCTTTCAACAGGTATGATGTTGGATATAAGCAAATCAGTTCCCAAGGAATTTTTGGATGATTTTGATTCCAATACTTTAGCATATCTTAAAAACGGAAACGGCATGTATGGTTTGCCTCTCTACATGGCTATACAGACTATCGGAGGCAATAAAAAGTTCCTTGAAGATGCAGGAATCGACTGGAAGAACATCCAAAAGAACGGATGGACTTTCGATGAATTCAGAGAAATGGTAAAAAAAGGAGTAGTTAAAAGTGGAGACAAGACCAGCCGTTATGGATTTGTGTTTGCATGCAATGGTGTAACGGCAAAGGATCTGCTTGTTATGCTTGCGATGAATGCAGGCATGCCTGCTGATTTTGATAAGGATTTGAAATTTGCGTATACTGATCCTAATTTCTTAAAAGTACTTGAGTTTGTAAGGGCACTTATAGATGACGGATCGATGCCGAAGAATTCGAATACAATAAATGCGGGGGCGCGCTGGAATATGATGCTCACAGGGCAGACTATGATTACCGGAAAAGGTATGCCTGTATTTGAAAATTCCGCAAAGGCAAATAATGCAAAATTGGATGCAAAAGATAGCAGCGCAGTTAAAGGCAGCATTAAGGTCGATTATGTTCAGCTGCCAATGCCTACCCTTAAAGGATCGCCAGAGGTTGCCGGAGGCGGCATCGATGGATATATGACATTCAAGCAGGGTAAAGAGGCAAAGGAGCAGCATGTACAGAATGTAGTTAAAGCATTGTATTTCTTGACTTCCGGCGATGTAGCCGCTAAGACTAACAGCGATTTATTCTTAGCACAGATAACAAAGAGCGGCAAAGAAGCAGCCAAAAATACAAAGGTGGATATTGATCCGGATAACCTCGCAATGACTACCAAGTTAACCGGTGAAGTATTTGAGCCGCGTCCGGATATTACACCTGAACTCGCGGCAAAATCCACGGATATAATGACAAAGGTTATGGTTCCGAAGTTCCAGGCTTTGCTTGCAGGAGAGGCTACACCTCAGCAGATGTATGATGCTGTTAAAGCCGCAGCTATAACGGCATTTGGACAGGATGGAATAAGAAAATAGGTAATCTAAAATATTGAGTGGAAGCACTCCCTCAATTCCCGGGTCAAATTCCCGGGACAACTGAGGGAGTGCCATTTGTATTAAAATCTTCTTCCAGGTAGGGGGGATATTATGAAAACGCATAATAAAAGATCAGCAAATACAGGAAAGAAACTTTTAAAAAATGAAGAATATATGTGGGGCTATTTGTTTATCGGCGTACCTATTTTAGTGTTTCTGGTTTTTACAGCATATCCGCTTGTCAGTGCATTTATAATAAGCTTTCAAAAATATAAGCCCCTTGGCTCGGAATGGGTGGGTTTAGCAAATTATAAATCGCTGCTGCATGATTCGCTCTTTGCCAAATCGATTATTAATACTATTGTATATACAATCGGCGCGGTGCCTGTAAACTTGTTCATCTCGTTTTCCCTTGCATTATTGATTTTTCCCTTAAAAAAGTGGATGCAGACAACTTTCAAGGCGGTATATTATCTGCCGGCGGTTGCATCCGGCGTTACCATTTCAATTGTCTGGCTGTGGATATTTCAACCGCTTCCCGGCGGATTGCTAAATAGATTGATTTCCGTATTTGGAATAGCAAACCAGAACTGGTTAGGCTCATCCAAAACAGCGATGCTTTCGCTCTTGATTATGACCTGGTTAGGGGGACAGGGTAAAAGCATTATTATTTATATCGCGGCTATGGGCGGCATACCTGAAAGCTTGTTTGAAGTTGCCGATTTAGAGGGTGCATCTTTTCTCAAGAAAGTATGGTATATAGTAATACCACTGCTCAAACCTACGACACTCTTTCTTGCCGTAACAGGCGTAATAGGATCATTTCAGGTATTTGCCAATGCATATCTGATGACAGGCGGAGGTCCGGACAATGCCACTAACACCATAGGTCTGCTGATTTTCCAGAATGCATTTACATTCTTCAACTTCGGAGTTGCATCGGCACAGGCTTTGGTATTGACTGTGATGATTGTAATCGTAGCATCTCTGCAGTTCAAATATCTCGGCGGAGATGTGGAATATTAGGATATGCTTGAATTGTAGGTGTATAAGATTATTTGAAGAATATTCTTCAAATATAAATATGCGTCCTTGAATTTCAAAAGTTGCATGAGGCTTGTAATACATTGGAAATGTCCGGGAAAGATAAATTGTTGATGAAGGGAATGACTGTAGTTGCTATATACAAATAAAGGGAAAAACAAACTAAATAGAACTCTTGCGACAATCGCTACCGTAATATTCCTGTTTATGTTTGCGATTGCAACGCTTTTTCCGATATACTATATGATCATATCGGCGTTTGGGCCTCCTGTTGAATCTGCTGCTGAAAGTTACAGCATAATCCCGACCTCCTTTACGCTGGATTCGTTTAAATTCTTCTTTAATTTCAGCCCTTACTCCCTGAGGTGGATTCTCAATTCATTCATCGTTGCAAGTACTACCACCATTTCAAATGTGATTTTCGCAGGGATGGCAGGATATGCTTTTTCAAAAATAAAGTTTCCAGGGAGGAAAGCTCTGTTCTGGATACTGCTTTGTACAATGATGGTGCCATACCAGGTTGTACAGGTTCCGCTGTATATACTGGTAGTGAATATATTAAAAATGTCCGACAGCTACAGAGCACTGATATTGCCGGGGCTTGCAGGGATATACAATATATTCCTCATGAAACAATTTTTAGCCTCGCTTCCATATGAACTTATTGAAGCAGCAAAGATAGATGGATGCAGCCATGGAAGGATTTTCTTCCAGATTGTTGTCCCTCTTTCAAAAACAGTTTTGGCTGTAATAGCCATATTCACTTTTATGGATAACTGGAACACATTCTTCTGGCCATTGCTTGTTACCAAGTCCATAAGCATGGAGACCATACAGGTTGGCTTGACCAATTTCCGTTTTGCAAATACTACGTATTTTTCGCCTATGATGGCCGGTGCTACGATCGCCGCACTGCCTATGTTCATATTGTTTTTCTCTCTGCAAAAGTATTTCCTGCAGGGTGTTACCGTTGGTGCCATTAAAGGATGATGTAAAAACAAGGCTTTGCTTAAGCGAAATGCCGATTTTTAGGCATCGCTCTTTGGCATAGCCTAAAATAAAAACGGGAGGGTGGATGATATGGAGATAGTAAAATTCAATGATGGGTATCTTAAGGACGTTGTACATTTATGGAATAGCTCATGCGGTTTTGAGATGCCTTATAAACCATTTACAGAGGAGGGATTTAAACTCAAGTTTATCAACAATCCTCACTTTTCATACGATGGAACATTTGTGTGTACTGATGGAGAAAAAGTTATCGGATTTGCGAATGCCTTATTTAAAAAAAGCTTCCTGCCGGGGGAAACGTTTGAGAATACCCCGGGATATATAACTTTTGTGATCGTGGATAAAGGTTATAGATACAAAGGAGTAGGTACGGCACTTTTAAAAAGAGCAGAGGACTATCTTAAAAACAGCGGGAAAAAGAGGAGCCAGATGGACTTTTTTAATCCCATAAATCTTGAGTGGTATATCCCGGGTACGGACCGTCATGATCATCCAAATGCCCCTGGAGTGGATATCGAAGGTCCCGGTTATGAGTTTGTAAAGAAAAACGGATATATAGAGAGAACGAGGGAAATCTCCATGTATCTTGACCTGAAAAGATTTGAAATCGATGAAAGCATACTAAAAAAGAAACTTGAACTAAAGCAAAGAGGAGTAGATATAGGATACTATGATAAAAATAATCACACCGGATTTGACGGACTTTTTGACAATTTAGGGAATGAACTCTGGAGAAAGGAAATAGACGATGATTTATCCCGTGAAAAGCCTTATCCTGTATTGGTGGCAAGCAAAAATGGCAGGATATGCGGATTTGCAGGGCCGATAAGCATGGAAAAGAGCGGCCGTGGTTTATTCTCAGGTATAGGTGTGGATTCCAATTGCCGTGGTATGGGTATAGGAAAAGTGCTGTTTTTCATGTTATGCGACAGTTTCAGAAAAGAAGGAGTCAAATTTATGTCCATATTTACGGGAATAGATAATCAAGCAAGAAAAATATATGAAGCCGCAGGGTTTAAAATCGTAAAGACCTGGGCTTTATTCAGAAAGGAGCTTTAAACATGGAAAGAAAACATATTCATATTATGGCTATAGGAGCTCATATAGGAGATATGGAGCTTACTGCAGGCGGAGTACTTGCAAAGCACTCTCTGCTCGGCGATAAAGTTACGCTTGTCCATTTAACTGCAGGGGAGAAAGGAAATCCTCCTACAAAGACCGTAGATGAATACAGAGCTCAGAAGATAGCCGAGGCCGACAAATTTGCCAAGATGATAGGCGGAGAAGCCATAGTGCTGAATTATAAGGATGGAGAGCTTCCGGACAATGATACTGTCAGGTTTGAAGTTTGCGATATCATAAGAAAATACAAACCGGATATACTTATAACACACTGGAAAAACAGCATGCATAAGGATCATGCCTTAACTTATAAAATAGTTCTCGATGCCCAATTTTATGCAGGGATAAAAGGGTTTGAGAGAGAGTATCCTGCACATTTTGCAGCAGGTCCATATTTCGCTGAAAACTGGGAGGACCCATATGATTTCAAACCATATCTTTATGTAAATATCAGCGAAGGTTATGATTTATGGATGAAGGCTTTAAGATGCCATTGGTTTGTTACAAACAGCGCCTCATTTAAATACCTTGAGTATTATGATGCATTGAGCAGAGTAAGGGGACTTCAAATAAGGAAAGAAAGGGCGGAAGCGTTTTCAGTGGATCCTATGGCTGTTAAAAAGGTAATCGATTCGTTTTAGCAGATAGAGTGTTCAAAATAAAAACATATGATTTCGTGAAAGGGTACATTTTATATTCTTCAAATAGTTTGATGTTGGATGAATCGAGCTTATGGAGAAATGCCATATTTATTAAAGGATGGGTCGATTTATGAATATAAAGGATATGACTCTTGAACAGAAAATAGGACAGATGATAATGGCGGGGTTTCCATCCGATAGACTGGATGATCATATTAAAGAAATAATCAAAAAATATCATATAGGGAATATCATACTATTTGCAAGAAATGTAAAAGGTAAAGTTGATCTGGCCAATTTAAACAGAAGCATACAGGAATATGAGATTGAAAATACTAGCATACCCGCTTTTATATCCATAGATCAGGAAGGCGGAATGGTTACAAGGATATATGAAGGGGCAACTTTTATGCCGGGGAATATGGCAGTTGCCGCTGCGGGATCCTTCGAGGATGCCTGCAAGGAAGGCCGGATAGCAGGTGAAGAGCTTAGAGCTCTTGGCATAAATGTAAATATTGCTCCCGTTCTGGATGTGAACAATAACCCTGAAAATCCTGTAATAGGGGTAAGGTCTTATGGAGATGATCCTGAAAAGGTGGCAGGCTTTGGGTCAAATTATATAAGAGGGCTTGAAAAAGGTCAGGTAGTTGCAACCGCCAAGCATTTTCCGGGCCATGGCGATACGAGTATCGACTCGCATCTTAGCCTACCCGTGGTCAATTATAGTATGGAAAGGCTGCAAAAAATTGAGTTGTACCCTTTTAAAGAAGCGATAAGCGCCGGTGTTGATGCCATAATGACCGCTCATATACTTTTTACTGCGATTGAAAACAGGAAAATACCTGCAACACTTTCCTATAAAGTTTTAACAAACCTTTTAAGAGAAAGCATGGGCTTTAAGGGGATAATAATGACCGACTGTATGGAAATGAAAGCCATATCCACATATTTTGGCACCTCAAAGGCGGCAGTAATGGCAGTTAAGGCAGGAGCCGACATTGTATGCATATCGCATACCCTATCTCTGCAGATTGAAAGCTATAACGCCATAAAAGATGCAGTGTTAAATGGAGAAATAGAAGAGAAAAGAATCGATGAATCTGTAAGCAGGATAATCGATATGAAAAGAAAGTACAACTTGTTTGAAAATCCATATCCGGATATGCAAAAGGTAGAGAGAATAGTGGGATGCGCTGAGCACAGGGAGTTTGCAAAGAGCATAAGCAGTAGAAGCATAACCCTTGTGAAAGACAAAAAAAGGCTGATCCCTGTAAAATATAAAAATATTGTTTCAATATCCACAGAACCTGCCGCACTGACGGGAGCCGACGACACGATCATAAAAAAGGAAACATTCTGCAGGGCGGTTAAGGAAGAACTCGGCGGGGAGGCTTATGTAATACCTCTGAATCCGGATGATGATGCAATAAAAAATATGGTTGAGATGTGCAAGGGTGCAGATGTTGTGATAATAGGCACATATAATGCAAACTTAAATAAAGGGCAGGCTAAACTTGTAAATAAAATCAACCGGATCAACGGGAATACTATTGTTGTGTCGCTGAGAAATCCATATGACATTATGGTATTTGATGACGTGCCGGCATATATATGCGCTTATGAATATACTAAATTATCATTGAAAAGCGTGATTGACGTGCTTAAAGGCAGGCAAAAGGCTGTAGGTTCGCTGCCGGTTAAAATCAGATAGAATATTGATTTTTGAGAACTCATTCAAGGCTTATGGCAGGTTAGATTAGATATAAATGCAGACAGGAGGCAGACCGATTCAGCATGGAAAGGCTTTTAAGGTTATTCAACAAGAAGGAAAGATTAGTGATTGGACTTATGTCGGGGACATCTGCAGACGGTATAGATGCGGCTCTTGTGAAAATATCCGGTGAAGGGATCCATACAAAGGCCGAACTCATACACTTTGAGAATTTTTCATATGATGAAAAGACGAGAAATGATATATTCAGGTTATTTAACGTTGAAGAATGCAGAGCCGATTTCTTATGTCATATGAATTTTCTGCTCGGCGAACTTTTTGCAAAGGCGGCTATGGACCTTACCGCAAAAGCAGGATACAACATGGACCAGATAGATTTGATAGGATCCCACGGGCAGACGGTATATCATATTCCCGTACCAATAATAGATAGTGGATATGAAGTAAGGTCCACCCTTCAAATAGGAGAATCAGCAGTAATCGCAGAGAGGACGGGAGTTGTGACAGTGTCGGATTTCCGTGTCAGAGATGTTGCGGCAGGCGGGCAAGGAGCGCCGCTGGTGCCCTATACAGAATTCTTATTGTACCGGGACGTGGGAAAATCCATAGGGCTTCAGAACATCGGAGGAATAGCAAATATAACGATACTTCCTCGAAATTGCAGCGTGGACGATGTTTATGCTTTCGATAACGGGCCGGGGAATATGGTTATAGACGAGGTAGTAAAAAGAGTAACAGGCGGAGCAAAGAGGTTTGATAATAACGGAGAGATGGCCCTCAATGGAAAGATCGATATTGAGCTTTTAAATTTCCTTATGGATAATAAGTATTTTAAGGTCGAACCTCCCAAAACATGCGGAAGGGAATATTTTGGCTCGGAATTTACGGATAAACTGATGGAAAAGGCCGCATTATCAGGTATTTGTAATGCCGACTTAGTAGCCACGGTTACAGCTTTTACTGCAAAAGCAATCAGCGATAGCATAAGGGATTTTGTTATTCCAAAATGTCGTTTGGACAAACTCATCATCAGTGGCGGCGGAAGTTATAACAGCACACTTGTGGACATGATAAGGAATTACCTTCCGTGCATTGAAGTAATTACCCAGGAGGATATGGGATTAAACAGCGATGCCAAAGAGGCCGTCGCTTTTGCCGTGCTGGCAAATGAGGCCATAAACGGAAACTGTAACAATGTTCCCGGAGCAACAGGCGCTAAAAAAAAGGTGATAATGGGGAAAATTTCTCTTTGATTATTGAGTCTTGATTTGGCTTCTGTATATTTTTTGAATTAATGCAAAGAATAAGTTAAAACGTTGAAAGGGGTTTTAACTATGGCTTTGCTTGGCAACCCATTTATAGCAAATGTTCAAAAACAGATGTCTCACGATGAACTTGTTCAGGCTATCCGGGCAGATTATGCAGGAGAGCTCGAAGCGATAATAGGTTATGAAGCTCATGCGATGTCAACAGGGGACGAGAGAGCTAAGAAAATACTCTATCATATTGCCGATGAGGAAAGGCAGCATGTGGGAGAATTGCAGCAACTTCTCTATATTTTGTGCCCTAAGGAGGAGCAATTTGTAGAGAAGGGTAAAAACGAGGTAAAGAGCAATCAGATATAAAAAACAGGCGGCAGTTGACAGATAATCGTTAACTGCCGCCTGCCGTTTCAAAAGTCCATTGTTCAAAATAACATAAGCTTTATATTACGAATCGAAGCTACATAAAAATGGGTGTATATATATTCTTCAAATATAAAATGCACCGTCTAAAAATCAGGTTATGAAGTATTGCAAAAAAAGTGTTATAATATATGCAATAGTAAGAATAATTCAACAACATAGGCAGTTAAAATATCTATAGATTAAGAGGGTAATATAATGAAAAAGTTATATTCGCTGAAAAGCAAGAGTATAAAATTTACCTGGCTGGCAACCTACAGTATTTTATTTCTGTTGCCACTTATCATGTCTATAGCGATATTTTTTAAAGTAGATAGCGCATTAAAGAAGGAAATCAACGAGTCGAACTTGTTTTTGTTAAAGCAAGTGCAGCAATACACGGATAATCTTGTGGAAGATATAGAAAGGGTAGCGACAAATTTAGCTTATAATGAAACTGCGGTTAACATGAGCATAAAAAAGGGTGACCTTACTTCTGAAGAAAGATATAAGCTGTTTGAATTGCAAAAACAGATTAAGAATACGTTTTATAATAGCGCCATACAGGATGTATATATATACTTCAAGAATCTCCATATAGTCGTAAACAATAAAAATATAATGGATGCGAAAGATTATTTTAATATGTTCGCTGAGAATAACAAGCTGCAGGCAGATGATTGGATAGATATTAATAATAACAAGTATTCCGGGCAATATATGAATTTAAAGGGAACAAATGTGAATGTAACAAATTCGGACAGGCTGCTCGCTTATATGATATCCATGCCGATGACCGGAAATTACTCAGGAGATATGAACATTGTAGTTATCATAGACAAATCTAAATTCTTAAATGTAGCCAAGGATATGGAGGCTTTAAGCAAATCGAATTTCGGGATCATAAATTCCGACAATGAACTCATATTGAAAACAAAAGAATTTTCCTTGACATCTGAGATAGATTACAAGAAGATGAAGGATAATTCCGGTGTAATATATACACCCTCTCGGGGGGGGGTAACTATATCCTACCTAACCTCAAAACCAAAAATGTGGAAGTATGTAAGCATAATGCCGGTTAGTGAATACTGGAACAGGCTCGAACAATACAGGAAACTTGTTTATGCAGGAATCGTGCTGTGTATTTTTTCAGGTACCATAGTCGCTTATTTTCTGCTTAAGAAGAATTATGAGCCCGTGAAACAACTTATAAAATCCCTGGAAGTTTATCATCAGGCAAAAGTAACGGAAGGGTCCAATGAATACAATATAATAAGTGAAGCTATAAATGTTTTTAAGGATGAAAAGAAGGAAACTGAGAAGCTTAGGGATTTCCAAAATGAAATATTGCGAAAAGAATATATCGGCAATTTACTAAGAGGTGCAATAGAGGAGAACCCTTCTAAAAAAGCGGAACAAATAGGGATTAAATTTGAATACGGCAGTTTTGCAGTCATATCTTTTCATATAGGTGACTTGAGCAAAGAAAAGAATTCAGCGGGTAAGCCTGAATCCTTCAAATTAGTGAAGTTTATAATTAAATATATATTGGAAAATTCAGTCAAGAACACCGGAAAAGTTTTCACAACGGAAATAGAAAATAATCCTGTTTGCCTGTTAAATATTGACGGGGATGAGGGCGAGTTAAGTATCCAATGTAAAAAGATAGCCTTGAAAATACGGAATATCATAAATAACCACTATAGAACGGATTTATCAGCAAGCTTAAGCAGTATTTACAAGGATATTAAATACACGAACAGGGCGTTTAAAGAAACCATGGAACTTATGGAATTTATCGAGCAAACCGGAGGGGAAAGCGTATTAAGTTACAGCGAATTAAACATAAGGAATAACCCGGAATATCATTATACTTTGGAGGAAGAGCAAAAACTGGCAAATGCCGTTAAAAAGGGAGACTACGAAAAAGCCAGCGATATAATAGAATATGTGATAAACAAGAATATGAATGAGCTGATGCCCGACAGCAAAATGATTAAGCTTTTGAAGCTCAATATAATAGGCACTCTCATAAATGCCGTGGAGGACATAGGGAGGCTTTACGACCATGGGTATTTGGTATATATAAATGAATTTGAAGACCTTATCCAGTATAAGAATATAAAATATATAAAAGATGAAATATTATCAATTATATATGAAATATGCAAGAAGATTAAAGAAGATAGAAGGCGGGAATTTCAGATAGGCGAAAAAGTAATAGGATTTATAAATGAAAATTATAAAAATGAGAATATGAATATTTCAAGCATAGCTGAAACTTTTAACATGTCGCCGTCGTATCTGTCCAAACTTTTCAAGCTTCAGATGGGGGAAGGGATACTGGATTATATAAACAAATTGAGAGTTGAGGAAGCAAAGAAGCTGATAAAGATGGAAAAATGCAGCATGGAAGTTATAGCAAAAATGGTGGGATACTCAAATGTAAAAACATTTACAAGGGCTTTTACTAAAATAGAAGGAATAACTCCGGGAAAATATAAAGAAGTCTGACTTATAGATATTAATGTCTGGGTAAGACAAAAAATAAAATAACGGACAAAAAATGAAACGAGAGATAGATTTTAAAAATTGTCTCCCGTTTTTATTTTCTGTCTATTCAAAATCTTCCTTAATAAATTTATAATCAAGTATATACGAGATATCTCGATGTTTTTAAAAATGAAGTAAATATTTTATTTTGACACAAGAAATTGGTTGTTTTTTGTGTGATTTATGTTGCTTTTGGTTGTTTTGAGCTATTCAAAGTTTCTAAAATTAAATTTAGACATCTATATTAAGGAGGGTATTCAATGTTTAAAAAAGTAGTGTCTTTTTTCCTGGCAGTATTGATGCTTATGATGCTTCTGCCGGGATGTTCCAAAAAAGCGAACAACAAAGATAACAGCAATTCAAATGCAACGGTAACTTCTACTTTTAAAGGGTATCCTATGGATAAGAAGGATACTAAACTTACATGGTGGGTTGGTACAGGCTATACTCTGAATGCTGCCTATGGTAAAGCTTCGGATTCACCGTTCCATTCAGGGCTTGCCGAACAGCTTGGAGTAACGATCGACTGGCAGTTTCCTACAGCAGGAACAGATGGGACTCAGGCATTCAACACGATGCTGGCAAGCGAAAAACTTCCGGATATTATTTTCTGGGGCCTTATGTCAGATGCGGAGCGCTATATGGAAGAAGGAGTCATACGTGATCTGACAAAGGAAATGCCGACTTATTCACCGGCATACTACAAGTTCATTAAATCGAATCCAACATATGATAAATTTATGAAGACAGACAGCGGGAAATATTATGGTTACGGGTTCTTCAGGGAGGACGGCGGCTGGAATGATAGTTACCAAGGGCCTGTAGTACGCAAGGACTGGCTTAAAGCCCAGAATCTTGAAGAGCCGAAGACGATATCCGACTGGGACAATGTTTTAAAGGTATTTAAAGATAAATACGGAGCGCAGTTTGCGGGACCATGGGACCGTTTTAAACAAGGCGGAATAAGCGGTGCTTTCGGCGCTTATGGAAGCATAAATACCATATATTATATAGATCCAAATGGAAAAGTGCAGCTTGCTCAGGCTCAGCCTGAATGGAAGAACTACATGCAAAAGCTGAACGAATGGTGGAAAGAGGGGCTCCTTGACAAGGATATAATGACAATGAACGATAAGATCGCCCAGAGCAAAGCTTTAAACGGCAAAACAGGCCTTTCATATACATCCATGGGCCAGTTGACCAACTGGATTAATGATGCAAAAAAGGCCAACAATGGTGCTGAATGGGCCGGACTTCAATATCCGACATCCGACGACGGCAAATTACCGATGATATTCGGCGGGTATGGAATCGGGACTGTTGTTGCAGTTGTTACTAAAAGCTGCCCTGATGATAAACTTGAAACTGCAATGCGCGCTTTGGATTATGCATATACTAAGGATGGCAATCTTTACTGGAACTTTGGCAAGAAGGGTGTTTCATGGGACTATAACAAGGATAACGAAGTTGAATATACAAAGCTTGTTACGGAAGACAAGGATGGTTTGAACAACGCAATTTCGAAATATGGCGGGTCCACTTGGGCTGGTTCCTGCATACAGGCGACAAGGATGCTTTATTTGAAGAATATCAAAGAGGCAATAGACGCAAACAATACATGGTATAATCCCAACAAGGATATAGCCGCAAAGTGGACGTATCCTGCAGCAGTCACATTTAAGACGGATGAAAGCAACCAGCTTGAGGAATTGCAAAATGCAATCTCCACATATGCTTCGGAAACTGCGGCGAAATTCATTACAGGCCAGCAATCCTTCGATACATTTGACAGCTATGTAAAGAAATTGAACGATATGGGATTGGAAAAAGTTCTTAAAATCCGCCAGGATGCTTATGATAGATTTTCTAAGCGTTAAACGCATCAAATCTTAGATGTCAGGGGGAAGAAATAATGGCAAATGAAAACTTAACAGGAGTTTCAGCAGAAGTTTCAATAATAAAAAAGCAATCGCTAAGACATACACTTGGCCGGGATTTTAAGATAAATAAGTATAAATATTTGATAATACTGCCGGTTATAGTATACCTTATATTGTTCGCATACAAGCCTATGTACGGTTTAATTATCGCATTCAAGGAATACAGACCGGCGATAGGGATACAAGCCAGCAAATGGGTGGGCTTCAGATATTTCAAGCAGTTTTTTAATGATGTATTCTTCTGGCGCTTGATTAGAAATACTTTTTCAATAAGCGGACTGGATATATTATTTGGCTTTCCGGCACCTATCATTCTCGCGCTTTTCATAAACGAGATTAGGGTCACCTGGTTTAAGCGTACGGTACAGACAATTACCTATATGCCATATTTCATTTCTCTGGTTGTTATGTGCTCGCTGGTTAAGATTTACTGCCAGAGCAACGGCATTTTTTCACAGATTGCCGTTGCCCTCGGCGGCAAAGCAGATAACCTGCTCATGAACGGCAAGAATTTTTACACGATATATGTTGGCTCAGGCATATGGCAGCATATAGGATGGGGTTCGATTATTTATCTTGCTGCCCTTTCAGGTATCGACCAGCAGCAGTATGAAGCAGCCAGGATTGACGGAGCCGGCAGGTTCAAGCAGATGTTTTATATTACAATACCGGGCCTTATGCCTACCATAGTTATTTTGTTTATCTTGCGTATGGGCGGCATTTTAAACGTCGGCTTTGAAAAAATCCTCCTTCTTTATTCCGAGTCTACTTATAATGTTGCGGATGTCATATCGACGTATGTTTACCGTAAAGGTATACTCAATGCGCAATACAGCTATAGCACTGCAGTGGGCATGTTCAACTCGGTGGTCAATGTAATTTTTCTGCTTCTGGCAAACCATTTAGCAAAAAAAACTACCGATTTGAGCCTGTTCTAAAGAGGAGGGATTTAGAGTGGCTAAAAGCAAGTTGTTAAAGAAAACAAAAGGCGATATTATATTTGATACCATCAATATTATAATAATGCTCATACTATGCTTTATAACATTATATCCGATGTATTATGTATTGTGCGCTTCATTCAGCAATAATGTCAAACTTCTGGCTTCACCGGGGGTGCTCTGGTTTCCCAAGGGATTCAACCTTGGTGCGTATAAGCTGGCATTCAGACATCCGCTGCTGGTAAGCGGTTATAGAAACATTTTATTTATTCTGCTTGTATCCTTGCCAATTAACATTATATTGACACTATTTTGTGGATACTTTTTGGCTTCAAAGAATGTCTATTTTAAAAAACCCATTTTAGCGTTTATCATGTTTACAATGTTCTTCAGCGGAGGCATGATCCCCGGTTATCTGAATGTGCGTTCGCTAGGGCTTTATAATTCACTGTGGGCTCTTATAATTCCCGGTGCACTTAGCATTTACAATTCGATCATCTGCAAAACGGCCATCGAAAGCATACCGGACAGCCTCATAGAATCAGCGTATATCGATGGAGCCAACGATATAATGATCATTTTTAGGATCGTATTTCCGCTGATTATGCCGACCATCGCCGTGCTCCTTTTGTACTACGGCGTAGGGCACTGGAACAGTTGGTTTCCTGCATCCCTTTATATAAAGGATAACGAGAAACTTCCTATCCAAAATGTAATGCGTGCGGTATTGATCGCAAATTCGGATATTTTGAATTCGGCTGCTACGGAGGCCGATCAGGTAGATGATTTCTCGGAAACCATAAAGTATTCTGCGATCATCATCACGACTGTTCCTGTACTTTGCATATATCCGTTCCTGCAGAAATATTTTGTAAAAGGTGTTATGATAGGTGCGGTAAAAGGTTGATGGTGATTTAGTTCTATCGGAATAAAAATCTAAGGTTATTGTGCAAAAATTATTGCTTCAATATTATAATAGAAACAGATGTTATTATATTGACGATTATGTACTTAACCTTAGATTTTTTCTTGTTTACTATTTACATAATGAGGAAGATTAGATATGAAAAGGAAGACTGTTAAATTACTTGCTATTCTGTTATGCGTCGTCATGACTGCAACTATAAGCAGTTGTAAAAACAATAAAAGTGAGACTGCAAATAGTAAAAATCGATTGCCCGCAGGTGAAGTAACTTATCCGATTAAAACCAATGCTAAATTGACTTACTGGGTCAGCCTCGATGCCAAGGCTGCTGCAAGTGCAAAAAACTTAGGGTATACGGAATTTGCAAAAGAGCTCAAAAAACAGACGGGAATAGATGTCGAATGGATACATCCTGCTCTGGGCCAGGAAAATGAAAATTTCAACATAATGGCATCTTCGAAAAATCTGCCCGATATAATTGAACGCGGTTTTTTGAATTATCCCGGTGGGCCCGATAAAGCCATAGAGGATCATATAATATTAAAACTCAATGGTTTAATTGACAGGTATGCCCCGAATTACAAAAAGTATCTTATGAGTGAACCGGATTTGGGGAAACAGGTAAAAACCGATAGCGGAACTTTATATGGTTTCCCGTTTGTAAGGGGTACGGATATGAATTGCGTTTTCTACGGGCCTATAATGAGAGGTGACTGGCTGAATGACCTGAATCTTGAAATACCAACCACTATTGATGAATATGAAAATGTGCTGAAGGCGTTTAAGGATAAGGAAGGTGCTACCGCAGCTTTTACTCAGATTGGTACTGAGGATAACTTTATAACAGGAGCTTTCGGCATAAGCAAAGGCTGGTATATCGACGATAATAAAAAAGTGGCTTATGGGCCTGCAAGGCCTGAGTTTAAAGATTATCTGACCGTTATGAACCGATGGTACAGAGAGGGAATACTTGATAAGAATTTTGCATCAAATGACGAAGATGCGGTAAAGTCAAATATGCTAAGCGGCAAATCCGGCCTCATATTGGGATACTCCGGAGGCTATTTGGCTACGCTTATGAATATCATGAAAGATAAAGATTCCAAATATGAATTAGTAGGAGCCCCTTATCCGACGCTTAAAAAGGGAGAGAAAGTCAAGTTTGCCAATAAGGATTGGAAATTCAACACAGTCACTGCAGCGATAACCCCTAACTGCAAAAACCCTGAATTAGCTATGAGACTTTTGGATTATGGATATTCTAAAAAAGGCAATCTACTATATAATTTTGGCATAGAAGGTGTAAGTTTCAAGATGGTCAACGGATATCCGACATTAACGGATAATGTTATAAAAAATCCCGATAAATTATCCGTGGCAGAGGCAATAGCCAAATATTCAAGGGGTTCATATGTCGGCCCTTTCGTGCAGAGCAAAGAATTGGACGAACAATTTACCATGGGCATGCCGCAGCAAAAACAGGCTAAAAAACTTTGGGCACAGGCAGACCCTTATCCAAATAAATATCCCCTTGCGACATTCAACAGCAAAGAATCCCAGGAGATAGTAGGTATTGAAGCCCCTTTGAATGCCTATGCAAATGAAAATATTATAAAGTTCATAATGGGAACGGAACCTTTGAGCGATTTTGATAAATTCCAGGCTCAATTGAAAAAATTAAATATAGACAGGGCAATTGAAATAAGACAGGCATCGGTAGACAGATACAATAAAAGATAAATGCTGTATCCATTTTAAAAATTTAGGAGGGATAAAGTGAGAAAGAAAAGATTTATGAGGCAAATCAGCAGATGCTTGGTTTTCATCCTTATATTGACGTTTACAGGAATGGGAAACATCATAGCGAAAGCAGATGAAATTCTGCAATCCAATGCGACGGCTCAGAATCTTATCTTAAATTCCGGATTTGAAACTGCAGGGTCAGGCACTAATGCAGCTGACAAATGGGGAACATGGAATAACACCAATACTGTATATTCACTTGACAGCGCTGTATTTCATTCAGGGACAAAATCATTAAAGATCTCAACTACCTCCAGTGGAGGAGCAAATCAGCTAATCAATGTAGAAGCGGGAAAAAGCTATAGGCTTGGACTATGGATCAAAGCCGATAAAGTTGCAGGCAAGGTAAGGTATAAGTTCAAGAGAAACGGTGTGTATGACAGTAGCTGGCAGTATACTCCCGGTAGCTCGGCTACAGATTGGACTTATATAGAAAATGTTATACAGATTCCGGGGGATGCCCAGCAGATACAAATAGAAGTCTATATGGCAGGCCAGGGTGCCGTATGGTTCGACGATGTAAGCTTTATAAAGCTGGTCCCCCTTCAGTCCATCAACTTTCAAAACGCCAGCATAAGCATGCAACCTGGTGAGACTATAGAGCCTCCGATAATATATACTCCGGAAGATGCTACTAATAAAAATATTACGCTGGCCAGTTCAAATCAGGAAGCTGTAAGGATAGAGGACGGAAAGTTGGTAGCCATAAGCAGGGGAGCTTCCATAGTAACTGCATGGCCTGAGGATATATCGGCAGGAGCCGGAAAAAAGGAATTGTATGTCAGAGTAGGTGATGAAGAAGTACCTGTAGCCGGGATTTCCCTGGATAAGGAAAAAATAACTCTTACTCAAGGGGAAACGTACATGCTTAATACTATTTTCGAACCCGGCAATACTACAAGTGTGGATGTTAAGTGGACAAGCTCAAACACATCTGTAGCAACTATTGATAGCGGATTGGTCAAAACATTTGAACCTGGGACTGCAAGAATTACAGTAACTACAGATGAAGGCGGCTTTGCCGACTACTGTGATGTAGAGGTAGCAGCCAAAAACATAGTTGCAAATCCCGGATTTGAAGATACATATACAGATGATAACGGCACTCTTCTGGCCAGCGGATGGTCGGCATGGACAGCTCCCGGGCAGACGCCTTTCAATGTTTCTTTGGATTCAGCTAATAAGCACAGCGGGAATTATTCCGCAAAAATCAGCTCGGATGCCAACACAAGAGGAGCCTATACGCAAAATAATGTGCCTGCGCTTGCAGGAAAGACATACAAATTTTCTGCCTATGTAAAAACTGAGAATATAGTAAAGGCAAATTCCGGTGATAAGGGGGCGGACATCAGAGTATGCATGTGGAAGTCAGGCGGCGGCGATGCTGCCTCTCCGGTATTTCTGGCGCCCACTACATTAACGGGTAATAACGATTGGACATTGCTTGAAAAGGTCATAACCATACCTGAAAATGCTACGGCGGTAGGTATTCAATGTTATATTGGCGTAGCTAAAGGGACTGCCTGGTTTGACGATGCAAGGGTTGAGGAGTATATTCCGGTTAAGGGTTTAGAGATTTCATCCGGTTTTGGAGTAGTCAAGGTTGGAAGCAGCATAAACGTTACGGCAAAGGTAACGCCTGACAATGCAAATAATAAAAAGATAATATGGACGACGGAAAATCCGGATATTGCAGCTGTAAACGATGGAGCCATAACCGGAATCAGCGAAGGCACGGCTGCAATTACCGCAACGACGGAAGAAGGCGGATTTTCGAGGGATTTCTTTGTCTATGTGTCCAATAGCGATATGGAGATTCTGCCGCCAAAGACATATGATTTTTCCGTAGATGAAGATGGGATGATAAATGGCAGTCTGGATAAAACCGATGAGAATGGTAACGCTTTTACGTACACTGTATGTGAATATGCAGATAACGGACTGGCCAGAGTAAACAGCAACGGTGATTTTCAATATTCTCCGGACAAGAATTTTTACGGAAGCGATAAATTCAAAGTAATAGCTGCAAATGGAGCAGGGGGAATAGGCCAGCAAGATATAGATATTACCGTCAATGCTAAAAACGATGCTCCGTCATCCGGCGAGACCACTGTTGTGGTTGTGCAGGGAGATTCGGTAGAAGGCAGTGCTGATGCAGCCGATATAGATAAAGATGTTGTTACCTACACAATCAGCAGCAATCCGTCAAAAGGGACGGTGACGTTGACTTCAGATGGAAAATTTGTATACAAAGCCGGCAACGACAGCATTGGAGATGATGATTTCACGATCATGGCAAGTGATAGCAAAGGTGGAACGGCACCTTACAAGGTTAATGTATTCATATCGCCTAAAGGTGCAAAAATAATCGGTACTTTGAAATCGGTAAGCAAAGATAAAACGCATCCAAGGATAGGTGCCGGCAGGCAAACATTTGACAACTTAAAATTATTGCTGCAAAATAATGATGAAAATATAACGAGATGGTTTGGAAATGTAAAGGCCGCTTCAGATGTGATACTGACTCAGCCGCCAAAAGAATATGAACGCCCGGATGGGATCAGGCTTCTGGATGTAAGCAGGGAAGTCTTAAGAAGAGCAAGATACCTTTCCATGACTTATTTGATGACGGGTGACAGCAAATATGCCGAAAGGCTGTGGACTGAATTGGATAAAGCAGGGAATTTCAAAGACTGGAATTCTTCTACGCATTTCCTCGATACCGCAGAGATGACAAATGCTTTTGGCATAGCTTATGACTGGCTCTACGATTACTGGAGCCCCGAGAGAAAGAGCTTCATAGTTGAAGCCATAAAGGAAAAGGGGCTTATACCCGGTGTGAATGCGTATAATACGAATGGATGGTGGACAAAGGTCAACACCAACTGGAACGGGGTATGTAACGGAGGACTTTCGGTTGGTGCGCTGGCTGTAGGGGATGAGGCAGATATCGATCCTGAAATAGAGGGCATAGCTGCTACCGTACTTGAAAATGCAGTAAAAAATTTGCCCTACATGCTGAAGGAATATCAGCCGGAAGGAGCATGGAATGAAGGCCCTGGCTACTGGGATTATGGAACGAGCTATACAGTATATATGCTGTCGTCAATGCTCCAGGCTCTCGGTACGGATTATGGCTTATCTGATTTTCCTTGTATGGATATAACTACGGATTTTCCTATATACAATAACGGAGATTTGGGAAGTTATAATTTTTCAGATGCAGGAAGCGGCATAGCAAAATCGCCGATAATGCTCTGGTTTGGTACAAGATATAATAATCCTTCATATTACTGGACTTACAGAGTATCCGGAACGGATACGGGGGACCCTTTAAGCATGCTCTGGTATCCAGGACCGGAAAAATATGAAGCTGACGCACCGCCGGAAATACTGGATAAAAAGTTTGGCTATGTTGAAGTTGGAACGATGCGCAGCAACTGGTATGACAGAAATGGGATATTTTTAGGCTTTAAAGGCGGATATAACCAGTTCAATCACGGTGATCTCGATCAGGGTTCCTTCATATATGATGCCTATGGAGTAAGATGGGCTCTGGATTTAGGACAGGGAGATTATAATTCCCAGGGTTACTGGGAGATGGGGCCTACAGCAGGAAGGTGGAAGTACTACAGGAAGAGGGCAGAAGGACACAATACATTTGTAATAAATCCGGGAAATTATCCTGACCAAAATGTGTATGCAAAAGCTAAGATCGAAAAATTTGAAACTAATTCAAATCAGACTGCGGCTATGTCAATTGTGGACTTAAGCGAAACGTATAATAAAGATGCTTTTTCTGCGAAGAGAGGATTATCACTGACTAACAATAAAACGGACCTTTTGGTTCAAGATGAGGTAAGAAACAGGAAACCTTCCGATTACTGGTGGTTTATGCATACCGACTCAAGCATAGACGTAAGTGCAGACGGTAAATCAGCCATATTGACCAAGCAGGGGAAGAGACTTTATGTTCAGATATTGAGCGATGATGGTAAATTTTCTGTAATGGATGCCGTACCGTTGCCGACATCACCGGTGGCTGTTCAACAGCCAAATACAGGTATTAAAAAACTGGTTGTGCATATAGAAGATGCACTGGATGTAAACTTAGCCATAAGGATGGTACCTCTCATGAGCACCGACGAGATACCGACTGATAAGCCGGCTGTAGTAAGTCTTGATAAGTGGGAGGTAAAAGAAGAAACGCCGTTATTTATAGATGGGCTGTCGGTGGATGGAAAAGAAGTTGAGAATTTCAATAAATATAATAGAGTCTATAGAGTGATGATTCCATACGGAAGCACTACGGTACCAAACGTAGAGGCGAAAGTAAACAATCCTGATGTCAATGTGGATGTAAAACTGCCTGAAACTGTTCCGGGAACTGCCAAGGTGACGGTTACTTCTAAAACAAATGCGGATATCAAAAACAGTTATTATATAGACCTGTATCCAGACAAGGGAATAACTGCAAGTACGGCTGAGGAAGGGAACTGGCCTGAAAATTCCATGGACGGAGATCTTGTAACCAGATGGGCGGCGGAAGGTGACCAGTGGATACAATACTATATTGGAGAAGGTCAGGTAGTGGAAGGTATATCCATTGCATACTTCCGTGGAAATGAAAGAAAATATACTTTTGATATTCTTGTATCGGAAGACGGAAAGAGCTGGAAGACAATATTCCAAAATGTGCAGACCACAGGAACTACTTCTGATCTTGTAAAATATGATTTCCCAGAGATGGAAAGAGCAAGATATATAAGGATACTCGGGCATGGAAGCGATGTAAACCGCTGGAACAATATCGCCGAGGTAAATATTCATAGACACAACATGTGTAAATCGGATTTGATTTATATGATTAACACAGGGTATAGCAAGAATTATATAACCAGTAAGGGCATATATAACAGTCTGCTTGCCAAGCTAAAAGAGGACCATGAAGAAGGCAGCAATGCTGATTTAAACAGGCTTAAAGCTTTAAAAAATGAAGTAAAAGCCCAGAGGGGAAAGAAAATAGATGAGAGTTTTGCAGACATGCTTATAGAATCCATAGACTGTGTTTATGAATATGAAAAGCAGTAGTATTCTTTAGATATCTGCGATTCATAATATGAAATCTGTCATAAATAGAATTGTGTTATTTTGAGCACTCATTCGCCAGATTCAAGTTTTGTAAGTTCTAAGGCCTGC
>JASEJN010000022.1 GCA_030016385.1 Clostridiales bacterium
GCCTTTACCTCACCAACTAACTAATGGGCCGCGGAGCCATCCTATACCCGATTACTCGTTTAACATCCTCTAGATGCCTATCGTATGCTTTATGCGGTATTATTCACCCTTTCGAGTGGCTATCCCCCTGTATAGGCCAGGTTCTCCACGTGTTACTCACCCGTCCGCCGCTAAAATGCATTGCTGCATCTTCGCTCGACTTGCATGTGTTAAGCACGCCGCCAGCGTTCGTCCTGAGCCAGGATCAAACTCTCATGTTCTTATCTTATCAGATACTTCTCGTATCCTCTTATCCTGTTTCATTACTTCTTACTGGTTTATCTGGTTCTCTTTAAAGAAATTGTCGGTTCTATATATCTCTATATTACCTCGCACTTCCTCACACTGTTCAATTTTCAAAGATCACCAAAAATATAGAATTTTTAAACTACCGCCTTTCAGCAGCAATAATAATGATAGCATCTTTAAATAAACATGTCAATAACTTTTTTACTTCTTCCTTCGATTCGTAATATGAACTTATGTTATTTTGAACACTCATTCGCCAGATTCAAGTTTTCATTTTCCGGCATTTTTACGGTAAAAAAATGGCTCCTCGGATTGGATTCGAACCAACAACCCTCCGGTTAACAGCCGGATGCTCCACCATTGAGCTACCGAGGAACGATTTTGACTTTACTATTATAACAATTTATATAATAAAAATCAATATCCCATTTTATATTTTTTCTTATACCTAAGCTTCAAGGTGCTATGGAGAATAAAAGTGCAGAAAGCTGCACTTTTATTCTCTTTCCGGTTTCATTGTAGGAAATAGAATTACATCTCTTATTGAAGGTGAATCTGTAAGAAACATCACAAGCCTATCGATACCTATACCCATTCCCCCTGTAGGAGGCATCCCTATCTCCAGCGCATTCATAAAATCCTCATCCATCACATAAGCTTCATCGTCACCGAGTTCCCTTTCATGAAGCTGCTGAATAAATCTTTCCCTTTGTATATCGGGATCGTTCAGCTCCGAGTATGCATTTGCCAGTTCGCGGCCGTATACAAAAGCCTCAAACCTTTCAGTAAGCTTAGGATTGCCCCTTTTCGCCTTGGTCAATGGTGAAATCTCAACAGGATAATCTATAAGGAGAGTTGGCTGTATCAGATTCTTTTCTCCATATTCTTCAAAAAGAGCATTTAATATATCGCCCTTCGTACAGTCCTTAAGCTGCTTTTTTATATTGATGTTTAACTTTTTCGCAATATCCCTTGCCTCGTCATCGCTTTCTATTTTATCAAAATCTATGTTTGCATATTGCTTTACAGCTTCCGTCATGGTGAGCCTCCTCCATGGCGGCTTAAAATCTATTTCCGTTCCCTGATAAACGATCTTCGTAGTGCCATAAAGTTCTTGGCATATCTTGGAAATCATATTTTCAAGTATCTCCATCATCCCGTTATAATCAGTATATGCCTGATATAACTCTATCATGGTAAACTCAGGATTATGCCTGATATCCATACCTTCATTTCTAAAATCCTTGCCTATCTCATATACTCTCTCAAATCCGCCGACGATAAGCCTTTTAAGATAAAGTTCCGTTGCAATCCTTAAATACATATCTATATCCAGTGTGTTATGATGCGTTATAAACGGCCTTGCAGCCGCCCCCCCTGCTATCGTGGAAAGCACCGGAGTTTCAACTTCCATATATCCTCTATCATCCAAGAACTTTCTGATTGCCTTTATTATTTTAGTTCTTTTTATAAAAACATCCCTTACATCTTGATTGATTATAAGGTCGACATAACGCTCCCTGTATTTTAAATCAGGATCTTTAAGCCCATGCCATTTTTCAGGAAGAGGCCTTAAAGATTTGCAAAGAAGGGTAAAATCGGTAACATGAATGGAAATTTCACCCGAATGAGTTTTAAACACCCTTCCTTTTACTCCCAGTATATCACCTAAATCCAGAGACTTGAAAAATTTAAGCTTCTCCTCGCCTATGTCATCTATCCTTAAATAAAGCTGTATTTTCCCGAATTTATCATAAAGATCTGAAAAGCCGGCCTTACCATGGACCCTTTTGGACAAAAGCCTGCCCGCTACCGATACATAAGTCCCTTCCATCTTTTCAAAGTTATCCTTTATTTCCTTGGATGAGTCAGTCACATCATAAGTATAAGTATTAAATGGATCTTGCCCTTTATCTTTTAACTCTTTAAATTTTTCTCTGCGCTCTATAATAAGCTTGTTGTATTCTTCTTCAAGTGCATCAGTGTTTAGCTTTTCATTAGCCATAAGATAAAACCCCCAAAACTACTTTGTTATTTCAAGTATTTTATATTTTATAACGCCGTCAGGAACTTCTACTTCTGCAATATCTCCAACTTTTTTGCCGATTAAACCACGTCCTACAGGAGATTCATTGGATATTTTAAGTTTACTTGGATCCGCCTCGGCAGATCCTACTATTGTATAATTGATCTCATCATTGAATTCAAGGTCCTTCACCTTTACATTACAGCCTATGCTTACTGTTTCCGTGGTAATATCATCTTCATCAATAACCTTGGCCGATTTTAACATGTTTTCCAGCAGTGCAATCCTGCCTTCAACAAATGCCTGCTCATTTTTAGCCTCATCGTATTCGGAGTTTTCGCTTAAATCTCCAAAAGACAGAGCAGTTTTTATTTTTTGGGTTACCTCTTTTCTTTTTATCGTTTTTAAGTAGTCGAGTTCCTCCTCCAATTTTCTTACGCCTTCATACGTTAGAACAGTCTGTTTATTTGATTCGCCCATCTTACTCTCCCCTTCTGGCAATTTTTAGTATTGAGGAAAAAATATATAAATATTTCAACTCCAAAATTTTCATTTTAAAGTTGAAATATTTATAACCTCATTTATATTATCTTGTTCCTCATACTTAAATTATTTTATATGCCGTTAATATATGCATATATTTTCAAATTATTCGAATCCAATTGCTATTCTCATTCAATAAGCATAAGCAAGATAAGTTTGCAATAACATAAAGACAGCAACATTTTCATAAATACTGCAAGCACTATAGATGATTAACTCTATAGTGCTTGCAGTATTCAGCGCTATCTTATTGTTGAATATTATAAAACACAGCTAATTAATTGTCAACAGTTTTTACCATAGCGGATACATTTATTTTATTATATTTTTAAGACTATTCTAAATAAACTTAAGGCAGGAGAACCGCAAATATCTCCTGCCCGATTTTAAAACCTCAAATAACAGTTTAGCTCTTTTTTTCTGCCTTTGCTTTTCTGATTTTTTCCCTTGCCTCTCTATCCGAAAGGCCGTTTATATCTATACCAAGTTTATTTGCCTCTTCTTTAATATTATCGTGAATTTTGGCTTTTATTTTCTGTCTGGCTTCCTCTTTTGAAAGGCCTTTTATATCAACACCAAGTTTTTTAGCCTTTTCTTCGATCCTTTCCATCCTTTTAGCTTCCATTGCTTCCTTGACTTTTGCTCTGGCCTCCTCCTCTGAGAGGCCTTTTATATCCACGCCGAGCTTTTCGGCTATTTTCTGGATTTTTTCAAAACTTAAATCATGGTCTTTGATCTCTAATCTTTCATTATCCTTTGCATTTGGACTTGGAGTATTAGATGCAAAGACAGGAACTGCGGTGCAAACCATTACAATTCCTGTAATTAAACCTGCGAAAATTTTATTTTTACCTTGCATAAATTCATCTCCCTTCCAATTTTAGTATACAGATTTTTTGTATCTATACCTTATTATTGCCCCCAAACGTTTAATAATGATAATTTATATATTAATTTTTTCTTAAAGGCCATGTTAGACTTCCAGTTTATTGATGTTGATTTGTTTAAGAGCTTTTCTGGACCAGCATAAGGCTTTTTTTATAATCAATCAACAAATTTATAAGTTCATCCTTTTTGATAATCGCATTTATTTTGTTTTTTATATCGGTTGAATTTTTCAAACCCTTTATATACCAGGCGGCATGCTTTCGCATTTCCCTGATTCCGGTATTCTCCCCTTTTAAATCTACCAGCATTTTGGCATGTCTTACAGCCATGTCGATCCTTTCCCCGGCATCAGGCTCCGACAGAATCTCGCCCGTTTTAAGATAATGATTTATCCTCTTAAAAATCCATGGATTGCCCATGGCGCCCCTGGCAACAAGTATTCCGTCACATCCTGTTTCTTGAAAGAGCCCTTTTGCAGCTTCGGGTGTAAACACATCTCCGTTTCCTATAACAGGTATTTTGACGCTTTCTTTTACCCTTTTGATTATAGACCAGTCCGCATTTCCTTCATACATCTGCTCTCTTGTCCTGCCATGAACGGATACTGCACTGGCACCGCTTTCTTCAGCCATGTTTGCGAATTCAACAGCGTTAATACTGGACTCATCCCAACCTTTGCGGAATTTAACAGTTACGGGAAGCAGCGAATTTTTTGCGACGCTTTTAATAATTTTCGATGCAAGATCAGGGTTTCTCATAAGAGCACACCCTTCACCATTTTTTACGATTTTTCGAGCCGGGCATCCCATATTGATGTCTATCAATGCGACCATTTTATTCCTGCTTATCTCTCCTGCCATTTCTCCCATAATATCCGGGTCAGAGCCAAAAATCTGCACTCCGACAGGAGCTTCTCTTTTATCGATATCAAGCATGTCTATGGTTTTGCTGCTGTTATAATAAAGCCCTTTTGAGCTTATCATTTCGGTATATACAAAACCACAGCCCATTTCCCTGCATAAAATTCTGAAAGGCTTATCTGTCACTCCTGCCATCGGAGCCAAAAATACATTGCTTTTAAATTCCAAACCGCCTATTTTCATCCTATCACCTAAATATTTTTATTCATATTATAAATAATTCTTAGGCCCTCAAGAGTCAGATAACCGTTTATTTCATTTATTGTGGTGGACTCCGATGATATCAGCCTTGCAAGGCCTCCTGTCGCTACTACAAAAGGCTCTTTTTCTTCATATTTTTTCATCTCAGCCTTCATCTTATTCACAATATAATCAACAAGCCCGACATATCCATAGACAATACCTGCCTGCATGCTTTGTACGGTATTCTTGCATATGACCGAAGGCGGCTTTACAAGTTCGACTCTCGGAAGCTTTGCCGCCTTTGAAAACAAAGCTTCACTGGAGATTTTAATGCCGGGGACTATTGCGCCTCCAAGGTAATCTGCACCTGAAGTTACGGCGCAAAACGTGGTGGCGGTACCAAAGTCGATGATAATAAGAGGACCTCCATACAGCTCATGGGCGGCAACAGCATTGACTATCCTGTCTGCTCCCACCTCTTTGGGATTGTCATATTTAATATTTATCCCCGATTTTACACCAGGCCCTACTATGAGAGGCTGAGTATTGAAGTATTTTTTTATTGCATGCTCAAGGGAATACATTATGTTCGGTACGACTGACGATATTATGACTCCTTCAACCTTATCCATCTTAAATCCGGCATAATCAAACAGCAGTTTAATATGCAAACCATATTCGTCAGCTGTCTTGGGGGTATCTGTAGAAAGCCTCCAGTCCGACAGTATCTTGTTTCCTTCAATTATTCCAAGCACAATATTTGTATTCCCGACATCTATGACAAGTATCATATTTTTTCCTCCAGTTTAAATTTCAAGAGATGCGCAAAATTGCGCATCCCTGTGGCTGCATATATATTCTTAGAATATATATGCAGCTCATCACTGTAATTATTTTCTTATCGTATTTATTCCCTTTATAATCGCGGTCACAAGAACTACCGCAACAACAAGTTCGGCAACTCCATTTGTCAGGGCAACGCCTGCCAATATGCGGCCAAGATTTGCCATGGTTACTCCTTTCACTTGCGTAAACTCACGTGCTGCAACCACGTAAATCATACCCAGAACTCCCGCCGTATTCATTATTGTTCCAACTGCAGCTGCTGCCGGAACGGATATAATGGCACATATCTTTCCGCTCTTTGAGTTATTTTTACTGTCACAATTTGAAACATGTTTTAAAGCTTTATAGGTATATGCCGCAGATAAACCTATCATAATTCTCGGGGCAACGGAAACCAACGGATTGATAAAAACCGGTGCGAGAGGTCCCGACATATTGATAACCAGGCTTGATATCCCGAATATAAGTCCTACTATTGCGCCTGCAACAGGTCCCTCCGTGATAGCTGCGATTATGACGGGTATATGCATAAATGTTGCCTTTATAACCCCGACATAAATAAAACCAATGCCCGGTACGATGCTCATAACGATAGATATGGCACTTAACAGGGCAATTGTTGCCATCCTTCTTGTAGTAAAGTATGGTCGGCAGGATGCGTGTACTTCCGTTTTCATTTTTACATAACCTCCTGTTCCAGCTCTTTTCCGGTCACCTGCAGGCATGAGCCTATCAGGTGCACTATAAGATGCCGGACAATATTCAAATTATTTTTTATGAGTCCGGTACCTAAAAATTATGGTTACCGGCTTCTTACAAGATTTATTTTAACACAAATCTTTTTTTTAACAACTGTGAATTAGTATATCTTCCATTCGTAATATGAGATTATGTTATTTTGAACACTCATTCGCTATTCAAAATAACATAATCCTATTCATACCTGATTTCAGATTACGAGTTAAATTAGTATATTCGTATACATCAAAATTATTTAAAGAATACCATTCCAATCAACGTCAGGTTGAAATGTTTTTATACAACCATCGGTTGTTAAAAGTGGCAAAACTATTTTTGATATAAACCAACAATATATTGTTTCATGATGATTTAACCAATATACTTATCTTATAAAATATGCACGAATTTATGTGCCGGGGAGGTTTTTATATGTATGACGTATACGGTGTCGGAAACAGGATCGCATCGTACAGAAAATTGCAGGGATTGACTCAGGAAGAACTTGCCGCAAGGTTGAACATTACAGCGCAGGCTGTGTCCAAATGGGAAAACGGGCTGAGTTTTCCTGAAATAACAATACTGCCCTATCTTGCAAAAGAATTGAATGTTTCGATTGAAAAGCTGCTTGGAAACGAAGATAAAAATGCCGGCAGCAACCCGTCGGAACGCTATCATATTCCAGCGTTTCCGGAAACTAAAGGCTATAATCTCAAACTTGTTCATACTTTCGGTAATGTTGCCTGTTATTCTCAAAAAGAAGTAAAGGATGTAAACAAAGATACCGTCATTTTCAAGGATGGAAGCAGTGCAAATCTTAATCAGCTAAAAATCATAAATAAGGGAACCGGCGAAATCTGTTTCGATTTTATTGATGAAATACCTGTATATGAAGATATCGACTCGAGTAAAACAGAATTCAGCGAAGTATATGACGGAATACAATCGATAGATATGGCTGTAGCCGGCGCTGATTTTAAGGTTGTCAGATCGAAGGACAGCAAGACATATGTGAAAGCCACAGGTTCGCCGATATTCATCGAGGGGCTCAAAGTCATTCAGGAGGAAGAACGCCTTTCTTTAAGATGTGAACATAAGAACAACAGATATGGAAACTCAAGCAGCAGGAATGTTGTAATCATATCTTTTGGCAGTGACTGCGGGGAAAACATTCGGATAGATCTGCATGGCTCAGGTGATGTCTCAGTTGAAGTTCCCTTCAAAAGTGGATATGCTTCCATTAACGGCTCGGGCGACATAACAACTTTTGATATCGATGATCTTGAAGCAAGAATAAGCGGCAGCGGTGACATTAAATGCAGTAAGGCAGGCAACCCGAGAATCAGCATAAACGGATCCGGGGATTTCGAGGCCCATGAAGTATCTGGTTTTCTTAAATCATCGATCAGCGGCTCAGGAGATATTAGTTTAGGAACAGGAGATTTGGATATATTCGAAGCGGTTATAAGAGGTTCCGGAGATATAGATGCGGAACATATCAGCACGAGGACTGCCAATCTTTCAATAGAAGGCTCCGGGGATATAACAATCGGAAGAGTTATGGAAGAATCCGTGGAGAAGCACAGCAAAAGCTCTTCTATTAAAGTGCTGAAAAGAGGATAAAATCCTAAAACAGCTGCATTGATATTATTTAAATAGTGCCGGAGGTAAAAATATCCTCCGGCACATATTCCAAACCTTTTCATAAGAATACCTCCTTATATCTTTATCTGAAAATCAACAGCCCTGCTAAAAATGACGAAACATTTATTGCAAGAGATAGTTTAAGCATTGATTTTGAATTCCTGTCCAATGCATAAACAAAAAGTCTCCACTCGATTATCACAGCGGCTATTTCAAGGAAAATTCCAGCAGGCTTATACAAACGGTACATCCCCAGATAATAAATCAAGGCAAGTATGTAATTAAGGGCCGGGTTTGTGATAATATTGGCCAGGATTAGTGTAATATAAAGTCTTTTATCCCTGTAACCTAAAAAAACGCAACTATGGATTCAATCATTATAGTGAGCAATAGCGCAAGTAAAAAATTATTTATTAGCATTTTTCTTTATGTTATTCTTAATAGTAATGAATGCCACAACACAGATTATTATCAGTCCTGCGCCTACAATGACAAAAAATAATATCGAAATAAATTTAACGGCAGGAGGTGGGGCCATGTCTGCAAAAACAACCTTTTGAAAAGCAAGACTGGCCATAAGAACAAAGGCTAAAGTCTTGAGCATATCTTTTTTATTTTCATAAACTTCACCTCCATTCTGTCGTCGGTAAACCTTCCTTAAAATGAATAATAAATTACATCATGCATCTTTAAATTCCATGTTAAATATACAATCTACATTAGTTTAATAATAGCATATTTATGCACATTATACAAAATATGTTATCTGATCGCTTCGATTCGTAATATGCGCTTATATTATTTATGCCTGATTTCATATTGCGAATTGAAAAACAGACCGATTTTAATTAGGGCTTTTTATGCTTGCCGATCAGTTCTAATGTCTATTTACTTTAATCCTCTGCTTCCGGGTTTTACATACGGTATGCCCTGCTTGCACAGAGGGCAGTTTTCAGCGTCCCAGCTCTCAATCAAAAGCTTTACGGCACTGTATACGGGATATTCCATGGTACATGTACCCCTGTCGGCTATGCATGCAATACCTGCGACTTCCCCACCGAGTTTTCTTATGACTTTTGCTGTTTCAAGGGAAGATTTGCCGGTTGTGATTACATCCTCGCTTATAAGCACCCTCTGGCCTTTTTCTATTTCAAATCCCCTTCTAAGGGTCATGACTCCGTTTTCACGCTCTGTGAATACAGCCTTTCTGCCAAGCTGTCTCCCAAGCTCATATGATACGATTACGCCTCCCATTGCAGGTCCTACGACGACATCAAAATCCAAATCCTCAATTTTCTTTGCAACAACGCTTAACACTTTTTCCGCCTTATCAGGATACTGCAGGAGTTTTGCGCACTGTATATACTTATCACTGTGCCTTCCGGACGATAACAGAAAATGACCCTCTAAAAGAGCTCCGCATTCTTTTAATATATCTATCACCATGATTTTACCTCCTGATTATTCCTCTAATTTCTTCTAAATCTTTTATGCCTTCTGTCTCCATAAAATTCCTTATACCATCTATTAAACTTATGCAGATATCCGGTTTTATAAAATTTGCCGTCCCTACCTGTACCGCACTGGCACCTGCCATTATAAATTCTATAGCATCTTTATAATTTGCGATTCCTCCCATACCTATAACAGGCACATCGACGGCAGATGCCACTTCATAAACCATCCTTAAGGCAATCGGTTTTATGGCCGGACCCGAAAGGCCTGCCGTTACATTTTCAAATACCGGTTTTCTTTTTTTTATATCTATTGCCATAGCTTTAAACGTATTTACCAAAGATATCGCGTCAGCCCCGGCCTCGCAGCATTTTTCAGCCATATCCGCTATATTCTCCGCATTAGGCGAAAGCTTGACTATAAGAGGTTTTTTCACGACGCCTCTCACCTTCGATACCACCTCGTATGCAACTTTGGACTTTATCCCAAATGCCATCCCCCCATGCTTCACATTCGGACATGATATATTTAGCTCAATAAACTGCACCCTTGTATTATCTAACATTTGAGCACCTTTTATATACTCATCGATGCTTTCTCCGCCCAAATTTGCTATTGCAACGGTATCAAGCTTGAGCATGAAAGGCAGCTCATATTTTATAAACTCGTCAATGCCAGGGTTTTGAAGCCCCACGCTGTTCATCACACCTGATCTGGTCTCAAAAATGCGTATGCCTCTGTTGCCTTCCCTCTTATTTAGTGTTAAGCCCTTAGATACAATCCCTCCAAGCTTCGATACGTCGAATATTTCATTGTATTCCCTGCCAAAGCCAAAGGTGCCTGATGCTGCTATAACAGGATTTTTAAATTTCACATTGCATATTTCAACTTCCATCATCCTATAATCACATCCCTGCCGTTAAATACCGGCCCATCTTTGCATACGCGCTTATTGCCATTTTTAGTTTTACATGTGCATCCTAAGCATGCTCCCACGCCGCAGGCCATCCTTCTCTCCATGGATATAAAAATCAGAACATCGCATTTTATACACTTTTTTATGACCTTTTCCATCATTGTCCATGGACCGCAGCAAAGGACCACAGAATATTTTTTGGGATCGAATATATCTGTTATAAATCCCTTATGCCCTGCTTTTCCGCTGTCCGTTGCAAGGTATATATTGTCCACATATTCTTTGAATTTATCCACTATATAAACATCTTCCCTGAATCCTGCATAAAGATCCACCTCACATCCGACCATCTTTTTCGCAGTGTAAAGCATAGGCGTAAGTCCTATCCCGCCGGCTACCATGGCTGCTCTACCTTTTATATTACTTAAATCAAAGCCGTTTCCGAGAGGCCCCAGCATGCTTATACTATCTCCAGCCTTCATGCCGCTCAATATTTTTGTGCCCCTGCCCCTTATCTCATATAAAAACGATACGTAACCGCATCCGGCGTCGAATACGCTTAAAGGCCTTGAAAGGAGCAGTTCTATTCCCCATGAGCGTACCATAAAAAACTGTCCCGGTATAATATCGTAATTTCCCGATACCGTCATAATAAATATATTTTTATACACTTTTGTGTTTTTCAGTATCTTATTCGTTGCGTATACCGGCAGCATTCCAGATCGCCTCCCTCATTTCAATGACTTCGTCCCTTGCATACATATCAAACTTTTTTTCACCGTCTTCGTGTTTTTTATATGAAAGGAGTATACCTCTTGATGAATTCACAATCCCGCCATTGCCGCCTCTGAGGTATACGGCTACATCCCCTGCGGTGCCTCCTTGCGCTCCATAACCCGGTATGAGCATAAACATATCCCCAAAATCTCTCCTCAAGGCGGCACCCTCGTCTACATGCGTACAGCCTATTACACCGCCTATGGAGCTGTAACCGCATTTCCCTTTATAATATGAAGCGATTTTACATACTTTATCCGCGACATGCCTGTATACCTTTATTCCTCTTTTATCCTCCATATACTGTATATCAAAAGCGCCCTTATTGGATGTCCTGACAAGTATGAAAATTCCCTTTTCAAAATCCCTGACATAATCCAGATATGGTTCCAGGCTGTCAAACCCCATATAAGGGCTGAGGGTTACAAAATCGCTTTCAAAATCTCCCGTAAAATGTGCCTTTGCATACATCCTTGCCGTATTTGCTATGTCTCCCCTTTTAATATCCGCAATAGATATACATCCACAATTTTTTATATACTTCAAAGTTCTCTTATAGGCTAAAAGTCCCGCAAGCCCTAAAGCTTCATAATAAGCTATCTGCACCTTGAAGCATGCACATACATCAGATACGGCATCTATTATCCTTTTATTAAAATCAAACAGCCCGTCTTCTAAATTATCATGTTCCTTTAAAAAACAATTTGGTATATACTCCGGGGATGTATCAAGCCCAACGCAGACGTTTCCTTTGTTTTTTACGCTCTCATAGAGCCTGTCTATTATCATATATGACCCTCCCGCCTTTTACAGTCATCAATACTTTCCCGTAAAACTCCATACCATCAAATGGAGTATTTTTACCCTTGGATTCAAAATTTTTTGCATCGACTTTTATCTTTTTATTTAAATCGACTAAAACCAGATCCCCATCATATCCTATTTTAATCTCGCCCTTATTCAGCTTTAAAATCCTCGCCGGATTTTTAGACATAATTTCAGAAAGCCTACTAAGAGATATGTTCCCCTCATGAACAAGCTTCGTAAAGCATACGCAAAATGCTGTCTCTAAACCTGATATGCCTCTTGCACCATTTCTTTTGTCCTCCATAGTGTGGGGGGCATGATCTGTGGAAATCACATCCACAAATCCATCTTTTATAGACTCGATCAAAAATTTTACATCCGTTGCATCCCTTAATGGAGGATTTACTTTATAATCGACGCTGTTATCCAGACTTATATGATGAGGCGTAACTTCACAGGTTACCGGAACGCCTCTTTTTTTCGCATCCATTATACTCTTCATGGCTTCCTTTGTGCTTACATGAGCAATATGCAGAGGACAAAGGGTATATTCCGAAAGGACTATATCCCTTATGGTCATTATGTTTTCCGATAGCCTCGCGTCATACTTTGCAATACTTTCATCTTCTTCATGGGTCATAACGATGATACCCATATCTTTTGCCTTGACCATGGCTTTATACATTATATCGATGCTCAAAACGCCTTTCCCGTCATCTGAAATTATCTTTACACCTTTATCTATTTTTTCAAGGTGGCTTATATCATTTCCCTCCATGTTTTTCGTTATGGATATACTCTGATAAACATCGATAAGACCCGCCTCATCCGCTTTATTTTTAACATATTCGACAATTTCCATGCTGCTGCATGGGGGATCCGTATTTGCCATAAGATTGACGGCCGTATAGCCGCCTGCCGCAGCAGCACGGCTTCCGGACAGTATATCTTCTTTATAAGTTTGGCCCGGATCCCTGAAGTGGCTGTGCAAATCCACGAACGCAGGCAAAATGGTAAGACCTTTTCCATCGATAACGGAACAATCCTTCGAAAGGCTTTTCCCTATTTCATCTATCTTTCCATTTCTTATATATACGTCACCTTCAAAATCCTGGCTACTGTCGACAACCCTTGCGCCTTTAACCAATAATTCCATCGGCTATACCTCCGATAAAGCATACACTTCATCGCAATACTTGCACCTGTATTCCGCTTTGTCCTCATCCACAAGATAAAAAATATGCGGCAAATACTTTTCAATAGATGTAACACATCTTGGATTTTTACATTTTATAATATTTTCGACTCTTTCCGGAAGCTTGAGCTTGATTTTTTTCTTTATAATACCGCCATCTATTATATTTATCGTGATATCAGGCGAGATAAGCCCGAGCATCGTGTAATCCATATCTATAGCATTTTCGATTTTAATCATGTCCTTTTTGCCAAGCTTGTTGCTGTTTGCATTCATTATAAGGGCCACTGTAAAATCAGCTTTGTCAAGGCCCATATAGTTAAATATCTTGACTCCAAGTCCTGCTTTTATGTGATCTATTACTATACCCCTTGTTATCCCATCGATCTTTAACATTATCTATCGACCCCCAGCAATTTTGATATTAAAGCCATCCTCACATACATTCCAAACTTTGCCTGTCTGAAATAGCATGCCCGTTTATCACCATCAACTTCATATGCGATCTCATTCACTCTCGGCAGCGGATGCAGCACTATCATATCATCCCTTGCCTGCCTCATCTTTTCGCTGTCCAGTATATAGCTGTCCTTCAGCCTTAAATAGTCTTCTTCATTGAAAAATCTTTCCCTCTGAACTCTCGTCATATATAGTATGTCTAACTTGCCTATTACATCTTCGAGATTTTGGACTTCTTCGAATTCTATATTGTTTTTCTCGAGTATTCCTTTTTTAATATAATCCGGAACCTTAAGCTCCTCAGGTGATATGAGTATGAATTTATTGTTTTCGTATCTTGACATGGCTTTTATGAGTGAATGGACTGTACGCCCGAATTTTAGATCTCCGCAGAGGCCTATCGTATGGTTTGATAGTGTTCCTTTTATATTTCTTATAGTCAGAAGATCAGTTAACGTTTGAGTCGGATGCTGATGACCGCCGTCGCCTGCATTTATGACCGGTATGTTTGAATACATGGCGGCAACCCTCGGCGCCCCTTCTTTGGGATTCCTCATAGCCGCGATATCCGCATAGCACCCGACAACCCTTATGGTGTCCGCAATGCTTTCGCCTTTTGAAACCGAGCTCGAATTCGCTTCCGAAAAACCTATCACCCTGCCTCCAAGCCTGAGCATGGCAGCTTCAAAGCTGAATCTCGTCCTTGTACTGGGTTCATAGAAAAGCGTGGCAAGTATCTTTCCGTCGCAGATATGCAAATATCTTTCAGGATCTTTTATTATTCTGTCCGCGAACCTGAATACTTCCTCCATTTCATCAACCGTAAAATCCATCGGATCGATTAAATGTCTTCCTTTTAACATACTTTTCCTCCTTTTAGACTCTCAGGTCTACATTAAAGGTTCTAAAAATTTTTTGTATATAACCTGTAAGCAGCTCCGGGCATAAAAAATGCCTTCCTCTCGGGAAGGCATACTAATACACTTAGATACTTCAACCTTCCCGGTCTCACAGAACCAGCTTAAAGGTATTTTTATTATGATAGCATAAACTTTATGCTAAGTCAATGGTCAAAAAATATGTCTCTTAAGATTTTACACCTCTAAAAATTTCAAAATAATAAGCATCATATCATCAAAATATCAATTGATTATCCAAAATTCATTTATTTTATCATCGTTTTCAACTTTTTTACTATTTCCTGTACCTCTTCTTCTTTTGAATTTTTCTCAACTTCCTTTGGCGAAAGTACAAGCGCAATCACATTTGAATGTGTAATAAAGCAAACCTGAACATATGCATAATCACCTATCCGATCATAAAGCCTTCCGGAACTTATCGTCCCTTTGAAAACAGTATCGGAACTGTTAGCCACATAACCAACCGTGCCAATATAGGGAAGTTCCACACGTATCGCTTCATCATCATATTCGTTTTGGGGCTCTTTTACAATTTTTAGTATACGTCCAATCTCAAACGGTACTTTGTCATAATAATGATTCAACCCTGTAATCGTAATAAAATAATTCTCTCTCATTCATGACTCCCCCTTTGCGGCATTATTATTTCTCTTATATCACTATATAATCATAATATTATATTTTTAGCAATAGTTTTATGTAATCCGTAATCTTTTTTGATAATTCATCTTTGGAATAATAATCAAGCAGCCATGTTCCACCTAATATATTCAGGTACATAATTACTTCATGGATTATCAAAGAAATCATCATATGTATATTTATCTATCAAATTATGGAAATAGGATTGGTTATTAGTGAGCGTTTACGCACATGTGCAAAAAAATAATGGACATATATATTCCTTCTTGAATTCTATAAATGGAGAAGTATTTCCAAAACATTCATATACCCATCGATTGTCTTACAATGAATAATTATGTATATTTTCCTCAAATATTTCACTTAATGTTTTTAATGAATCTCTTGATAGAAAATACAACTTCACTAAATATCATCTTCTTCATCACAGTTTAAATTCAAAATATCCTGAAACGCATGTCTTACAGGGGAATCCAATACTTCCTGCGCCAATTCAAAATATGTCTTTCTTTCTAAAAGTTCTTTGTCCAAAATAAACTGTTTAATATCTTGCTTCATTATAAAAAAGAATCCCCCACCTCAGCGTTAGCAGGTGGGGGAGGGTTCAACCAAGAATCTTCTTTAAATCCTCATCAGGAGTTGAAGTTGGAGAAATATTAAAGTTTTTAACAAGATAACCCAGTATGTTTGGAGAAACAAACGCTGGAAGTGTTGGCCCCAGATAAATGTTCTTTATTCCAAGAGACAAAAGTGTAAGCAAGATGCATACTGCCTTTTGCTCATACCATGAAAGCACCATGGTCAGCGGCAGTTCGTTCACGCTGCAGTTGAATGCTTTTGAAAGCGCCATTGCTACACGGATCGCACCGTAAGCATCATTGCATTGGCCCATATCCATGATGCGGGGCAGTCCCTCTATTTTGCCAAGATCCAAATCGTTGAAACGGTATTTGCCGCAGCCAAGCGTAAGGATAATAGTGTCTTTAGGAGCTTTTTTCACGAATTCAGTATAGTAATTTCTACCTATCCTTGCACCATCGCAACCTCCTACAAGGAAGAAATGACTGATCTTTCCCTTTTTTACGGCATCAACAACTTTGTATGAAACAGAAAGCACCGTCCCATGCCCAAATCCCGTGGTAACTTTTGTACCTCCATTGATTCCATCCATAACATGATCTTCCTTGTAACCTCCAAGTTCTATTGCCTTTTCGATTACAGGCGTAAAGTCTTTTTCATCACCGATGTGTACAGTCCCTGGATAAGCTACAGGGCCGGTTGTGAAAATTCGGTCTCTATAGTTCTCTTTTACAGGCATGAGACAATTGGTGGTAAATAATACGGTACCTGGTATACTCTGAAATTCTTTTTGCTGATTGTACCAGGCAGTCCCAAAATTTCCTTTAAAATGTTGATAAGCCTTGAATTTTGGATATGCATTAGCAGGAAGCATCTCTCCATGAGTATATATATCGATACCTTTTTCTTTGGTTTGCTCGAGGAGAAGATAAAGATCATGCAAATCATGGCCGCTTACTACAATGAACGGGCCTTTCTGTATGGTAAGGGACACAGTTGTAGGTACAGGTGTGCCATAAGTTTCAGTATTTGCCCTGTCAAGAAGCTCCATACACTTTAAGTTGACTTCCCCTGTTTCCATCACAATAGGAATAAGTTCGTCAATTTTCAAATCTTCTCCTATAGCACACATACCCTTGTAAAAAAAATTATTGACTTCTTCATCAGTATATCCAAGCATGAGCGCATGGTAAGCATAGGCTGCCATACCGCGCAAGCCAAATAAAATAAGAGATTTTAAAGAACGAATATCTTCATTACATGTCCAGAGCTTTTTCATGTCATAATCAATACTACATTTGCAGGTAGGTGAATGGTGCTCATGCTGTGATATCAAAGCATCTTTCTCCCTGTGGACTTTTTCAATTTCTCCTTTCACTGATTCACCATCGAAATTTACATTGGTAATAGTTTTAAAAAGCCCTTCTATCATAGTGTAACTCGTTGATGATGTAGGTTTGCTTTTATTTGCGCATCTTGCAAGAGCGATAAGGGCACCCGTAAGCTCGTCCTGCAAATTTGCAACATATGAAGATTTCCCGCAGACTCCGGCTCTTCCCTTGCATCCTGTACATCCGGCGGTTTGCTCGCATTGAAAACAAAACATATCTGACATAATATTACCTCCATAATTTTGATAATATTTACTTTGTGACATCATTGTACTATAATCTTCATATAAAATATGTTGCAGATGCAACAAAATAAGAAAGGAGAAAATCTTTTTGATCCCTATAATTGGCATATTAAAAAATACTGAATTATTTTTTAATATTAACGAGAAAAATATCAAAACTATGCTGAAATGCCTTGGAAACAACAAAAGAAATTATACAAAAGGCGATTTCATTTTCCTTGCAGGAAAATCCGCACCATTTTTATGTATTTTGCTCTCAGGTAAGGCACAGGTAATAAAAGAAAACATTCTTGGTGATTCCATGATTATTGAAACTTTGAAAGCAGGTGATCTTTTCGGAGAAACTTTTGCCTGCATCGGACGAAAAGTAATGCCTGTTTCAGTGACCGCTTTAGAAAAATGTGAAGTTCTTTTGCTCGATGTGAGCAGGATTGTCCACACATGCCAAAATGCCTGCCCCTTTCACCAGCAGTTGATTTCAAACCTGCTCAGGATCATTGCAGAAAAGAACGCCCTGCTAAACCGAAAGATGTCTTATATCACTCATAAGACAATACGTAAAAGGCTTGAGGCATATTTTTATGATGTTGCAAAAAGTAGCGGGTCTTACGAATTTACAATCCCATTTAATCAAAGTGAGCTGTCTGGCTATCTTTGCATAGACCGAAGCGCCATGTGCAGGGAACTTTCGCACATGAAAAAAGATAAGATCCTGGATTATAACGGGAAACATTTTTATCTGCTACATCCAGTTGGAATTTAGCCTAAAGGGGCAGAGCAAAAGGCAGGTAATGTCTCATATGCTGAAAAGTTCCTTTATATCCTCCTCAGTCATCTTGGAAATAAACTTCTCACCTGATTCTATGACGGAATTTATAAGATGCCTCTTTTTCTGCTGAAGATTCTGTATTTTCTCTTCAATAGTACCCTTTGTAATAAGTTTCATAACCTGAACGGAATTTTCCTGTCCGATCCTGTAAGCTCTGTCCGTTGCCTGATCTTCTACAGCAGGGTTCCACCACGGATCAAAATGTATGACCGTATCGGCGCCGGTTAAGTTGAGCCCCGTGCCTCCCGCTTTTAAAGATATCAAAAATACATCCCTGAATCCCTGATTAAATGCATTCACCATCTTATTTCTGTCTTCTGCTTTTGTATTCCCGTCAAGGTAAAAATATGAGATGTTTTCATCTTCTATATTCTTTTCTATAAGCTTCAATGCCTGTGTAAACTGTGAAAATAAAAGCAGCCTGTGTCCTCCTTCTTTAAGTTCATGGATAAGCTCTAAAAGCAGGCACATCTTTCCGCTTCCTCCATTATAATTTTCTATGAAAAGTGACGGGTGGCAGCATATCTGCCTCAACCTTGTAAGTCCTGCGAGTATCATTATCTGACTTTTTTCAAAGCCCCTTGTCTGTATCTCCTTTTGAATTTCACCCTTTATATTCTGAAGGTATGCAAGATATATGATTTTTTGCGCATCTGTAAGCTCGGCTGTAACGACGCTTTCAATCTTGGGGGGTAATTCCTTTAGAACATCCCTCTTAAGCCTTCTTAATATAAAAGGTTTTATATGACTGTTGAGATCCGTCAGGGCGTCTTTATTCCCGTTCATAATAGGTCTTTCAAATTTCTCTAAAAACTTCTTATGAGACAGCAGATATCCGGGCATCAGGAAATCGAATATAGACCAAAGCTCCGTCAGGTTGTTTTCTATGGGCGTACCTGTAAGTGCAAAGTAACCCTGAGCGTTTATCGCTTTTACGGATTTTGCATTTATTGAATTGGGATTTTTAATATATTGTGCTTCATCTAAAAAACAATATCCGAATCTTATATTTTTATAGCTTATTATATCCCTTCTTATAAGCGGATAAGAAGTTATGGCAACATCGGCATCGTTGATACGCCTCATCATATTTTCCCTTTCGGATTTATTTCCCGAAATAATAAGCGTTTTAAGAGAAGGCGCAAATTTTTTGATTTCACTTTCCCAGTTATATATGAGGGATGTAGGACATATTACTATCGATGGAATCCTGACGCTGTCTTTCACAGAAAGTATAAAAGAGATGGCCTGCAGTGTTTTGCCAAGGCCCATATCATCTGCCAGTATGCCGCCGAGCCTATAAGCCGCCAGCGTCCTTAACCATTTGAAACCCGTAACCTGATATCCTCTCATTATGGACTTCAAGCTTTCAGGCACATCAAACTCCATATTCTCAGGTTCTTTTATATTTGAGACCACTTTGCTGAAAGACTTGCTGCGTTCAATATGGACGCTTCCAAGCTCGTTCAATTTATCATCCATATACATCGCCCTGAAGACGGGAAGGTTAATAACTTTTTTCTTGAGGCTGTCTTCCTTTATGTTGAGGGATTCTATCATATCGGATACATTGTCAAGCTCCTCGGACTTTAGAGGTATGAATGAGCCATCGGGCAGACGATAATATTTCTTTTTCCGCTTCAAGGATGCAAAAATCTGAGGCAGACTATCTTTATCTATCCCATCGATTGAAAAATCAAACTCAAGCAAATCGGTATCTTCATTAAATCTTATGCTGGTTCTATAAGACGGCGAATTGTATATTTTGATGTTTTTGAATGATTCGGAATAGAATACATCGCAAAGGTTCTGGAATTTCTGGACGTTTATGCATACAAGCTCATATATCCTGTCGTCGTCATCCATATATAGCCCGTCTTCGCCTTCCTTGAAACCGCAACTCGCTGCCAAATCCAGTATCTCCTTTTCTTTTTCAGTATCACGGACTATTAAGCTATCCCTGCCCAAAATGCCGCTATTATTCTCTTTTTTATTTTCAAAAGGATCGATTTTAATATCCCCGTATATAAAGTCAAACCTTGCAGTAACCTTCTTGTCCTGCTTATCAAGGTACATTTTTGCATTTAGAGGCTGCCGGCATATTTTATTCTTCATATTATCATCCAATTTTAATTTCCCGACTTTTTCTATATTGGGAAGTATTACGGATGCAAACTTTTCCCCATCTTTTTTGGAGAACTTTATATCTTTCAAACCGGCCGCACTCACAGCATTAAAAAACGGAGTAAGGCTATCCCTTTGGGATTTTGAGATGTTATATATGATTCCATTTTGAAATATATACCTTCCGTCAGGCGTAAGAGGGAAAGACCATCCTGCTATATTTATACTCAATATCAAATCGTTCCCTGAATCCTTCAGCATAAATTCTACAGGCAGATCCTTCTTTTCAATGTGCACATTGCTAAAAACCTTTTGCATTATGGTCACGTTTAACGTCTTATCCCCAATAACTTCAAATAAACGCGCAGTGGTTTCAGGCGTAAGTATAATATATTTACCGTTTAATACGCCGTTGTAACTGTAATAGTCCGAATGGTCCATCATTCTTTTTTCCAACTGGTACATTTCTTTAATAAAATTAATTAGGGGAACATCCTCATCCCTTATCATGATGTTATGTGGATCATAAGTAAAATTTTTGCCAAACTCTATAATTGCGTGGGACTCAACAGATTCTATAAAATTGCTGATGCCTTTTATAACATAAAGTTTACTCTCACCTATCCTGAAAGATGCCTTCCTTTGCAAACCGTCATCACTCTGGTAATCCTTGCCTATTTCCAGGTTTACTTCTATATTGGCAGGCCTTCTTAATCTTTTGTTTGCCTTATTCTCAAAAAAATTTATTATATCTCTGGCTGCTTTTTTACTTTTATATTCAGCTTCAAAAGAAGATGGTATACTACGTTTTAAATATGATTTACGTTCTTTTAAGTAAAAAAGAGTGGCGATTATATGTTTACAATATCCCGGATACTCGCTGTGTGCTATGCAATCGCATTTTGCAGATTGTATACTGTCATCATCATAAGAAAATGAAATCTGCACCGAATAATAGTCGGTCCCGCATACAACAGCATGTACAGTTCTTTTTAACACATCTATATCGACATCTATAACCCTGTCATCCTTATAGTACTGAAGCCCCTTTAGCAATGTTGAGCGAGAGTAACAGCCTTTTTTTATCGTATTGTCCGTAATATTAAACATATACATCACCTTTTGATTGTTTTCGGCTTAAGCATCACCGGGTGCATATTTTATATTTGAAGAATATTATTTCGATCGCTAAGCTCTAAGTATATAGAGTCTGTAAACTTGTTCAGGGCAGAATCAAAACTTATCTTAGCTCAAACATGATTCTGCTTATCCTGAACATGCGTTAACAGACTCTAAAGACTTTCCGCTAATTGCTCTTTCCATAATATTCTTCAAATAATCTTTATACACCCAGCATCACATAATATTGTTGACAAGAATAAACTTTTCAAACAAGTTTACCGAATGATATTTTCATTATTTAATCTATTATAACAAAAAAACAATCAATATCCAAATTTAAAAATCCTTCGGGTCTTTACCATGAATGCCCGAAGGGATTTGTTTACCTAAATCAATTCAATTATATGATCCTTTTTAAGTTCAGTTTTCTATATTCTCCCGGAGTGATACCTTCTATACTTTTAAACTTTCTTACAAAGCTTGGGATATCAAAGTAGCCGACATCCTGAACAATATCCTTTATAGGCCTATTAGTAGATACCAACTGACGTTTCACCTCATCTATACGCAATTTCTTTATATATTCGGTAAAAGTATTACCTGTTTGTTCTTTAAAAAATCTGCTTAAATATGAGATAGAAAGATTAAAATGACCTGCAATATTCTCAAGACTTAATCCATAATTTTTAAAACTATTATTTATATATAATAGAATATTATCGCGAAGAATTATATTCTTACTCTCTCTATTTTCTTCAATATAATCACATATACTGCCAATAAGCCCGCTTAACTTGATGTATAGGCTTTCAATAGATTGAAATTCCAAATAATCTTCTATATTTATTGTAAATTTTTCTATCTTCATTTCTCTCAATGCTTTGACAATAATATTTATAATATCAAAGCAAATAAATTTTAGCATTCGTATTGGCATTTTCTTTTCAATTACACAACTCATTATAGTCTTTAACGTATCTATCGCCACTGTTCTGTCACCTTGTTTTATACTCTGTGCAAGCCGTAATTGTTCTTCTGCAGGATACCACTGTAGCTGACAGTTATATGCTGAAGCTACAACCTCATCAAAAAAAGAAAAGCTAACAGCCTTATCTACAGTTCTGTACTCCAATGCAGCAGAAGCCTCTATAAAGGATCGATTAACACACATAATATCATGGTAAGTTCTTCCGATACCTATAGAAGTTGTTATATTAAAATTTTCTCCTAAAACTAAAATTAAATGCCTTGCTAACAATATATGTGCATACCGTGAGCCATTATAATTATCCATATTTAATACAAGAGCTATTGCATTTCCCTGTATTAATTCGATACCATATCCGCTAATATACTGAGATTCAATATGTGATAGAAACTGTATTATTTTTTCTTTTTCAGAAACTGAAAGTGTTTTATACGGTTTCAGTGATATCAGCATAACAGAAAAATACTGTCCCTTAAAAATTAACTGAGAACTGCTTAATAAATGAGTTAATTCCTCACTATTTGATATATCTCCCTTTAAAAGTTTCGATAAAAATTGTTGTTTTACCATAGGTCGTTGTGTGTCCATTTCAGCAATAAGATATTCGTTATGTGAAATAGCATCATCCATGGCATTACGTATAGTATCAAGTTCATTATTCCCGTTAAAGGCTATAGTTTTAGACCAGCGTTCCTTTATATACTCAGATAAATTTTTGATAGGACGATAGTTTTTAATTGATAAGGTATATGCAATACCGATTCCCATAATTAAACTCAGCAACATAATCTGTAATATTAACATCCTCATATGAACAATACGGACTAAAAATTGAGAAGTAGGCATAACTACTATAAACCGCCATTTGGTAGTTTCAGATTTTACATTTATAAATGAATACTTTTTCTTATTTAAACTTGCTTCATATATTCCTGTTGCATTATGCTTGTTCATCTGTAAAAATAAATCCTTAGGTTCTATGGATGTGCCGCTGTTTTTAGAGGCCAGTATATTATTATTTTCATCTACTATATAGACGCTTCCTTGAAAATTACCCAATACATTTGATATCATCCTATCTATCATAGATTCTCGTATAATAAAAATAACTGTGCCATAAGGATATCCACTTTTAGGTGGTATAGGATATAAATATGTCAAAAGCTTTAAGTTTTCATTTTTGTTTATATTGACATCTTCTGCAGGGCGTATCGAAGGAAAGCTTATATTATTTATGTCATTTATAAATTGTTGTTTATCCCATGCGTTATATTTGTATACATATTGTATTAATGTATCCAATGAATTTGACCCTAAAGAAGAATATATAATATTATCTCCACGAAAATACAAAAAAATTTCATCGATAAATGAACTATTATCTTTATATTTACTGAGTTCCTCTATCGCTTTTTTTGTATTATAACCTCCGTTTTTTACCATAAAGCTCATCAGATCAGGATCATAAGATATCTTGGCAGCCATATTTTGCAATTCACACATTCTCATACTGATAAGTGAATTTATCTGTTCAAGTTTATTTATACTTGAAACTTCAACTTCCCTTTTTAAATCTATAACTGTATTTTTATACATCATAGAACCCATTATAATAAGAGGAATAATAAACATTAATAGATAAGATAGCAGATATTTATATAATATATTTGATTTACCGTTATTTATCATCAACTATCACCCCTTAAATAGACTATAAAAAACAAGATCTTATTTAACATCCTCTAACATTTTGCGCCTTCAGAAGATTAATAAGTTTTGTAGTATTTATATCTCTGACTTTGCAATTGTTTTTAATTGAAAGAGCTGCTGCAGTACCGGCTGCTTGCCCTATTGCTATACAATCACCAGTTACCCTGTAGGATGCATGAGCCTCAAATGAACCTGAAATACACCTACCTGCTGTCAAAATGCCATCTATTTTTTTAGGGACTAAACATCTGTATGGTATCTGATATGGTTTAACTTTTATACAATTCTGACCCGCAGTATCCGGTTCATGTATATCTATACCGGATGTAACTGTGGTGATACCATCATTAAACTGCCTTCCTTCAATAACATCCTCTAACGAAAGTTTATATTCTCCAATTATTCTTCTTGTTTCTCTGATTCCAATTTGAGGAGCTGTATATAACAATTTTACATTTCTAAACTGGGGTATATATTTTCTGAACAATTCTATAGTATCCATCACCTGTTTTCTTCCTTCAATTTCTGCCTCTGTAAGGTCACTGGCATCCAGCCCACTAAGCCCTCTTATATGAGTAAGCTGCACCACTGCTGCATCCTGTCCTGGAAGTTGTATAATAAAAGGGCGTTGATACTGAATTTTGTAAGGCAATTTATTCTCATCAACAGCTCTTCTCATAAGATTATAAACTTGAAATGCATCCGTCTGGTTATATTTAATATTGCCTAATACAAACATAAGTGTCATAGCCTGAGTTTTACCATCTGCGTCTCTGCCTATCTTATAATCTGCACCTGCATCTGCTGCAACATCGCCATCTCCTGTGCAATCAATTACAACTTTTGATAGATATGCATATCTTCCGTTTTTGTTCTCAGTAATGATCCCCTTTACTCTATTTTCATCCATTACAGGCCTTGATATCCATGTATGATACAAAGGCAACACTCTTGCTTCTTTAACCATATTATCTAATATGACTTTTATATCATCATAATTGAAACAACTATTTATAAATCCACCGAAGCTTCGCCTTTTTTTTAATTTTATAATAATTTCTTCTATTATTCCACCCTTGTTTGCATAATCAAATATGGGATTTATAAGGCCAGCAGTCCACATGCCTCCAAGGAATCCGTATCTTTCAACTAATAATGTTTTTGCCCCATTTCTGGATGCGGCAATTGCCGCCCCGATACCTGCAGGCCCTCCTCCACATACTATAACATCATATTCACCCTTTATTTCAGTCTTTATGCTTTCAAAAATATAATTTTTCATTTTATCCTATCCTTTCTCATATTTATACATCTTCACAGAGGACACCCTTGCGCTTGGCTAATGGTTGGCAACTGCCAGCCCCCATAGCGGACTTTCACCGTCAAGTTACACACCATGCGTGGCGCACAACCAGAAATTGGAGATCTGTAAAATTACAAATCTCCAATTTTTTTACTTATTTTACACTATTCCATCTATCATAACCAGTTTGATATATCGATAGAACTTTGTCCAAATTCATCTTCTTTATATTTTTCACATATTCATCCCATTCACTCATAGGTATATTGCCCGATATGAATTTGCCTTCCATTTGAGCGACATAAGTATTAAGGTCTGTCTCAAGTGCTGTTAACTGTTTCTGCTCATCCGGTTTGAAACGTATCTGTGGAAATATTTCTTTAAATGAAGGTTCATATTTTTCAGCAACTTCCTTCCTTATGAAAGCATTAAGAGGATCCTTCTGTTTCTCAGCAAAATCTTTAGACCATATTTCAGGAGTACCTGTACCACAATTTGGTGTAGCAGTTGCACGCCATTCTTCAGGATTTGCCTTCCCTTCAGGAGTTATTCTTTCCCACTGGCGTTCTCCATTTACATCAACCCATTTCCAGTGTTTCCCTTCTATACCATTATGGAACAATATGCTACCTTCTTCTGTATATAAATAATCAACCCATATTATAGATGCTTCAGGATATTTATTTTTATTTGTAATCGCGAATGCTGTTACAGTTGCCTCTGGATTTTTCGGCCACATTTTTTGACTATTCACACTGCTTGTCAGTGGAGGTAATGCAGGATATTTATCATTATCTTCAGCTTTTACAGTAAGGAATGGACCCGCATTGGCAAATAATCCCACTCTCTCCTGATTACCTTTAGCGGTCATCTGCTGTGATGTCTGAGAAAATGTTTCATTATCTAAAAGACCTTCTTTATATAATTTATTCATGTATGTCAAGTATTCTTTATATCCCTGCTCTATTGGAACAAATATTACTTTGCCATTTTTTACTGCTTCTCTGCTATCAACAAAACCGAATGCGCTTAGTATGCCACTCCTGATATCGTCAAGCTTAACAGACGACATGGGTATTTCGTCTGATTTACCGTTTTTATTAGGATCATCTTCTTTAAAAACTTTTAAAACATTATATAGTTCATCTACATTTGAAGGCATTTTCAGTCCCACATTATTAAGCCATTCCTGATTAATCCACATTTTTACGGTAAGATTCATAGGTAAATCCGTACCGCTTGGAAGTGAATAGATATGATTATCAGCACAAGTAATGCTCTTTCTAATGTTGGGAAATTTATTAAATATGTTTTCGATATCAGGTGCATATTTTTTAATTAGATCTTCTATAGGAACCAATGTTCCTTGTGAGCCATAAGTTGCCTCATCATCAGGGTTAATAGAATCTCTCCCGAAAAATATATCTGGAAGTTCGCCGCTTGCAAAAGCAAGATTCTTTTTCTCCTGATAGCTTTCCGCAGGCGGAGTGTCAAATTCAAAATGTATGTTAGTCTTTTTTTCCATTTCTTTAAAAACATCCATTTGATCCCATGGAGCCTGTATAGATGCCTTTGGTCCCATGATTTTTAATGTTATTTTATTATTTACAATTGGAAAACCTGTTAAATTAAGATTCTCTGCTGCTTTCTTATCATCGCTTTGATTTGAATTTGTCTGTTTTCTACTTTCACAACCTGAAAGCGTGCTAAGTATCAGCATTAAAGCAATTACCATAGATAGTATTTTTTTCATTTTTACCCTCCATAATTTTAATAGTTAATTTCCTGCCATCAGACCGCTTAATAATTATTGAAAACATACATTTAACTGAGTTTAAATCTTTTCCTCTATTATCCAGTTATCCTTGCATGCGCTCCCTATCTCCACCAATTTACTTATCCCTTTATTGCTCCCACCATAATCCCATGTACAAAATATTTTTGCAAAAATGGATAGATAATCAATACAGGAATTGTTGAAACTATTATAACTGCATATTTTATAATATCAGCAAGCTTTGCCTGCTCGGCCATAGCTACCATATTATCTCCATTCATCATCATCTGTGCGCTCATTTCTTGTTGTATAAGTATTTCCCTTAATATAAGTTGCAATGGAAAAAGTCGCCGGTTACTTAGATATATTAATGCATTAAAGAATGCATTCCAGTAACCAACTCCATAGAATAGTGTCATGACAGCAATTATTGGCGTTGATAGTGGCAATATTATGTTAATAAATATATACATATTGGAACATCCATCTATCATGGATGCCTCTTGTAATTCTTTAGGAATACTGTTTTGAAAATATGTCTTAACAATTATTAAATTCCACACACTAAAGGAACCAGGTATAATCATAGACCATATTTTATTAATAAATCCCAATCTTTTCACTAAAAGATATGTAGGTATCAATCCTCCACTGAAAAACATAGTAATTGTGTATATAGTCATAAAAATATTTCTACCTGGTAAATCCTTTCTTGAAAGCGGATATGCACAAGTAAATGTAAGGAACAAACTTATCATTGTCCCGATTAATGTATAGAATATCGTATTTCTATATCCAACCCATATATCTGCATATTGGAATACTCTCTTAAACCCTTCGAATGTTATCCCTTTTGGGAGCAGCCACATTTTACCTTGGTTTACCAATATAGGATCACTTATGGATGCACTAATCACATAAATCAAGGGATACAATACAACCATCAGAACAGCTATAAGAAAAAAATCATTAACAAAATTAAATATTCTATCCATTTTTGTTTCTCTTATCATGTTAGAGATCCCCCTTTACCATAAGCTAGTTTCTCCGATTTTTCTTGTAATACTATTGACAATTACGAGCAAGAAGCAATTTATTACTGAGTTAAACAGCCCCACTGCTGATGAAAAACTATACTGCGCTTGTAAAAGCCCACTTCTGTAAACATACGTGGATATTACATCTGATGCTTCCATATTCAACTGATTCTGCATTAAAAATACTTTTTCAAAGCCTACATTCATAATTGACCCTGATCTTAAAATCAAAAGTATAACTATCGTTGGCAAAATTCCTGGAATATTAATATACCATATTCTTTGAAGCCTTGTAGCACCATCCATTAAGGCCGCTTCGTGAAGCTGCGGATCTATACCAGCAAGAGCTGCCAGATATATGATAGAGCCCCATCCGGCGCCTTGCCATACACCTGTAAAAACGTAAATAGTTTTAAACCATTCAGGTTTTTGCATAAAAGCAATAGGCTCTCCGCCTAAAAATTTTATCAATGTATTTAAAATACCGCTTGTAGGTGATAAAAAGGCGAGTATTATACCAACCATTACAACTGTTGATATAAAATGTGGAGCATATGTTACAGTCTGTACCAACTTTTTAAAAAAATTACTCTTAACTTCATTCAACATCAATGCCAAAATAATCGGAATCGGGAATCCTACTATAAGCGAATAAAGGCTTATGCCAAGTGTATTTTTTATAAGAGTCCAAAAATAATATGAATTAAAGAATCTTTTTAGATGTTCAAATCCAACCCATGGGCTTCCCCATATTCCTTTAGTAGGTATAAAATCCTTAAATGCTATCTGCAAACCGTATAATGGATAGTAATGGAAAATAATGACATAAATGAATGATGGCAACAGCAATAAATATAAGTCATAATTATAGAGTATCTTATTTAAAACCTTGTGAATCCTTCTTGTATTTCTTTTTACATATATATCCGGCTTTGTTTTAGCAAACATTTCTTGTCCCCCCCATAGCTGATTTAAAAAGATAATAGCAATAAACTGTATATTTGTAAATTTGTCATTTTTGCTGCAATATGTAATTTTTTACGTTAGCTGAATAATACTTTAATTGCAAGCCTGTAGGCTCTTGATGAAAAGATCAAAACAAAAAATATAAAAACTACAGCATAAAAAGCTGTAGTTTTTATATTTTTAACTCTATTGCTATTTAACTATCTGGGTTCTCATGCAGTTGTTGTCAGATCCCATTTTTCATAAATCTTGGGGACATCGCCTATCAGCCTTTTCGTATAAGGCTCTTTCGGATTTAGTATGACATCCTCTGCGCTGCCATGTTCTACAAACTTCCCGTTTTCCATTATATATACGACATCGGATACATAATATGCAAGACCGATATCATGAGTAATGAATACAATAGTCATGTCATTCTCATCGCGTAATTTCAAGAGCATATCCAGTATGGTCGCTCTCGAGCATGCATCTACCATTGACGTAGGCTCATCTGCAATTAAGATCTGAGGCTTTAAGAGAAAAATCCTTGCAATCATAAGGCGCTGCATCTGTCCGCCCGATAGCTCGAATGGATATTTATTGGTAAGCTCCTCAAATTTTAAATTTACAAAGCTGCAGGCCTCTGTCATAAGCTCAATCTTCTTCTCTTTTGGCAAGTGCTTCCCGCCTCTCATATTTATGCAGTCCAAAAGTACGGAATCTATCTTATAAAACATATTAAATGATGAGAACGGATCCTGAAATACGGCCTGTATTCCTCTCCAGTAATTCTCTTTCTTTTTATGGGTCGATATATCCCTTATCTTCCCGTTGAAGTATATCACACCTTCCGTTACGCTGATAAGCCCTAATATCATCTTGGCCAACGTGGTTTTGCCGCTCCCGCTTTTTCCCACGATGGATATAACCTCTCCCTTGTGGAATTCAAAATCGACATGGTCTACAGCCACGGTCTTAATTTTATAATTTCCAAATATCTTGGTAAGGCCTTTCCCGCTTAAGCAAGGAATCATTTTTGTATTATTCATGCCTATACATCTCCTTAAGCTCCTCTATCGAATAAACACAGCGATACATTCTGCCGTTGCCAAATTTTCTTTCCGAAACTTTCTGCTTTCCGCACTCCTCTTTTGCATACCTGCAGCGTTCTTTAAATCTGCAGCCTACCGGAGGGTGTTTTAAATTCGGAGGGGTTCCGGGAATTGCAGTAAGCTTTCTATTCTTTATGCCCGCTTCAGGAACTATGATTGAACCCATAAGACCTTTGGAGTATGGATGCATGGGGTCAAATACCATCTCACGGGCGGTCCCCTTTTCTACCATCTGTCCTGCATACATAACCATAATATCGTCGGTCACATTATAAAGCAGAGGAAGCTCATGAGTAATAAAAATCATCGATTTTATCAATCCCTTTTCCATTAGGCTCCTCAACATTTTGATAACCATTTTTTGGGAAGTGACATCCAGTGCAGACGATGGTTCATCTGCAATAAGAACTTTAGGCGAAAGGATAGTTGAAATCGCAATAACTGTACGCTGCTTCATGCCTCCCGATAATTCCACTGGATATTTTTGCAGTACTTCAGAAGGCAGACCCAAAAGTTCGAATCTTTCCCTCGCAAGATCATGGATATCCCCTTTTGCAGCCTTTGGGTTATGGGCGTGAATAACATCTTCAATAAAGCTTATTATTTTCTGGGTTGGGTTTAATGCGTTCATGGCTGCCTGTGGAATATATGAAATTTCACTTCCTAAAATCTGTCTTCGTATATCGTCCGGCTTCATACTGGAGATATTCCTTCCATCTATGATAATATCCCCGCTGATGTAATGGAGCGGCGCGAAATAATATCCCATCAGGCTAAGTGCCAACGTGGATTTGCCGCATCCGGATTCGCCCGCTATGCCAAGCGATTTCCCTTCTTCTATTTTAAAAGAAACGTTATCAACTGCATAGACATCTTCTCTTTGCCTCGTTATATATTTTGTATTTAGATTGTTTACTTCCAACATTATCTTCCCCATAAGCCGCTCCTTAATCTCTTAATTGTGGATTGAATACCTGATCAAGCCCTGTATTCATCAAATTAAGTGAAAATGATATTAAAGTGATCGCCAGAATAACCGGTAGAAATGCCCACCATGCCCCGCTAAGAGGCGCCTTGTACGCCATGGCCCAGTTCATCATAAGCCCGAGTGTTGAAACTTTTGTTGTGGCCGGACCAAGTCCCAGCATGGAAAGCTGCGCCTCGGAAAGAATTCCTGATGATATCTGAAGAATAAATGCCATAACCACATAGGAAGCTACATACGGCAATATATCTGTCAAAATAATCCTGGGAAGGCTGTGCCCTGATAATTTTGAAAGATTGACATGGTCACGGTTTCTTAAGGACATAACCTGGGAACGCACGGATCTTGTAGTCCATGGCCATGAAGTCAAACCGATGATGGATGCTGTCAGCATAACCCCCCTTGCTTTTTCACCTACGCTGAACGATATTAAAACTAAAAGGATAAATGATGGAATAACTGTAAATATGTTTGTAACGAACATGATAAAATCGTCTAATGTTCCTCCCACATATCCCGCAAGCAGCCCCAGTATCAATCCGATAAGCGTAGCTATGGTGCCTGCAACCAGCCCGATTTTTAATGATGTACCCATGGCTGCTACAAGTTCTGTCAGTTCATCCCTTCCAAAATTATCGGTCCCCAGAATAAATGTCTTTTTATTTAAAATATCTTTAATGTTGGCAAAAGCTTGTGAATCAAGGGGAGACTTTGACTCCAACTCTCCCTTGTCATTTTTGGTTGCTATATATACATCATCATTGCTGATTAATTGATTTATCCTGTTATTAAGTCTTACATACTGCTGTTTCTCAGCAGCAAGTAATCCTGTTTGGGGAGAATCCGGATTATAATTTTCTTCCCATAGATTAACAAGAGCTGCCACATCATTGACATTGATTTCGGATTTTTTTACATTCCCAAATTTGATAAGCCAGTCGGCCATATTTTTTCTATCTGCATCTGATATGGAATTCAATTTCGCTGAAGCTGTATTTATCTTTAAAGTATATTTATTTGTCTGCACGGTATCTTTTACGGATACATACGTTCCCGGTTTATAGAATAGTCCACCCACCATCTCCAGCGGATCTGCCCTTACAAACAGAGGATAGAATATAATTGTAAACAGCATCACTACAAAAATTACAAACCCAGCAATAAATTTTGGAGAATGAAATACTTGCCTTAGCATATTTTTCATAATATCAACTCCTTTTCTCGTAAGCGCAGGACAGCTTAAAACGCTCTATCTACTAAGAGCTATACGTTAAAGATAAATTAATCCTGACATACATTATCAGTCCTGCTGCACTGCCTTGACTCTTGGATCGATAAAACCATAAAGTATCTCAACAGCTAAGTTTGCGATAAGCACCATTATGGTGATAATCAGCGTACATCCCGATATAACCGGATAATCCCTTCCGGTTATGGCCGCCAGAAGTGTAGTGCCAAGGCCAGGATAGCTGAAAATAATCTCAGCTACCAATGCGCCGCCTACCATGGTTCCCAGCGATAATGCAAGTCCGGTAATCTGAGGAAGCATTGCATTCCTAAAAACATATTTTACGACCTTGCTATCCTTGATGCCAAGAAAGCGGCTGTATTTGACATAATCCGCATCGAGTTCATAAATCGACATGGAACGCATTCCAATAGCCTGCCCTCCAATTGTAATAAGTACAATGGACCAGAATGGAAGCTGATAATGATAGATAACCGAGCCGATGAACTGCAGGCTCATGTTAGGGTTCATATTATATCCATATCCCAGCGATGTAGGGAACCATTTTAAATGAACTCCGAAGAAAAATAGCAATAGAATGGCCATTCCAAATGCCGGCATATTGCTTAAGAATAAAAAAGCCGGCAGTACGCCCTTGTCCCAGCCTTTCCTTATATATGCCGCCACAGCGCCTAAAAGGTTGCCCAGAAACCAGCCTACTAAAATTGCAGGCAGCTGCAGGGCTATTGTCCATCCTATGGATTTTGCCAGTATATCCGATACGGTTCTTGGATAATAAATAAATGAAACGCCAAAGTCCCCTTTGAATATATTTACAATATAATGGAAAAACTGCACATACAAAGGCTTGTCTATTCCGAAAGTTTTCACGTAATTTTCATAAACCCTTTGTACGGCTGTCTGGTCCGTGATGCCAACCGCAGTTCTTGCCGCAATGGCTGATACCGGATTGCCCGGCATCAAGCGGGGCAGAAGAAAGTTTAAAATTACTGCGACAATAAGAGTCAACACATACCATATTATCTTCTTAGAATAGTATTTTCTATAAACATTCAATGCGTCATCACCTCTATATAGTAATGTTCCTGTTTTACCAAGGCATTTTATTCAAAAATCAAATGAAAAACTAGCCATGTTTTTCATTTGATTTTATGAAAGCATGGCTAATTTTTCAAACATAATATGCAGGCAGTTTATTTACCGCTTACTAATTTAATCGAGTACAATCCTGCAATACCATAACCATCCGTTAAATCATATGGAGGTATCTCAACACCCTTATCGGATTTTAAGCCCTTCTGCGGATAATTCGTCCATACAGTTTCATTAACCGTATAGAATAATTCAGGTCTGTACATCAATGAGAATGACGGCACCTGAGTCAAATAAATCTTTGATAACTCCGTATACTCTGATTTAAGTTTTGCCTGATCCGTCTCATGAGGGATTAATGATAAAAGCTCATCCGCCCTCTTATCAGAAAATCCGCCAAAGTTTCCTATCATCTGGGTCTTCATTGAGTTATATGAACTTGATAATAAACCATATGCACGCGTCCAAGGATTGGAAATACCTGCTGCCGATGGACTCCACATGGCTATATCAAAGTGCTGGTTCGACAGATCATCATAGAATGTGTTTGCATCCGGGAAATAAGTCTGGATATCGATACCTATTTTCTTTCCGGCTGCTGCCACTATTTCAAGGGAAGCATTCCAGTCTGACCACCCCTGAGGGCATTCGGCCTTGAATGAAAGTTTCTGTCCTTTGTATTCACGGATTCCATCGTTATCCGTATCTTTTATGCCCGCATCGTCCAGAAGCTTCTTGGCACCTTCGACATCATTTCCAGCCCACTGCACGCTCTTTAATGCGCTCTGGTCCACCAATTTCTGCTCTGCATCCGATGGATTCATTAAACTGCGCGGTACATCCTTAAATGACGGAGAGTATCCGCTCATGGCCGATTTAATAATCTGGTCATAATCGACTGCAAGGGCAATTGCCTTGCGCACTGCAACCTGATCGAGCCCCGGTTTCTCCAAGTTATAAAAAGCAGTCGGCATTGTAGCCGCTACATAATATGGAAGCTCCGGAAGGTAAGTCGATATCTTTCCACCCGACATCATACTTTGTACATCGCTTATAAACTGCTGGGAAACGTCAACCTCGCCGGCCTTGAATGCCGTATCTCCGGAAGCATTGTCTTTGAATATGTTATGGCCGATATATTTGGGAACCGGAAGTTTGCCCCACATTGATGCCGCCTTGCCCCAGTAATTATCGTCCCTTTGAAATACAACCTTTTGATCATTTGCGATATAGGGTTTATATGGTCCCGATGCCACTAAATCCTCCATCTTGTCTGTCTTTATCTTGGTAGCATCATTATTGTTCCTTGCTTCAACTTTCTGAATATATGCTTTCTGAAGCACATACATCTTTGGCAAATATTCCAAAACCTTCAGTGGATTAATCGCCTGTCCTGAACTGTTTAATTTTGCTGTAATCACTACTGTGGAAGGATCCTGCGCTTTTATGCTTTCGATATATCCCTTGTAATCTAAGCCAGCCGCAGTTTCATATTTTACATTTACATCAAATGTGTAAGCCACATCATCCGCAGTAACTGCAGTCCCATCGCTCCACTTTGCATCCTTGTTAATCTTAACCGTAAGCGTCGTATGGGCATCATTCCATACAGGATCCCCATCTGCTAACAGCGGATACAACTTGCCATCCAGCATGTTGTACATATAAAGCGTTTCATAGATTAGCGTCCTGGCTGAATCCTTCTGCCCAACGCCCATGGCATTGTTTGAATTACTTGATAAGGGATTCCAGTCATTTATAGCTCCCCACTGCTGTCCATTAAAATAAAGTGTTTCATTTCTGGGAGTCGAGTTTTTATCCTCTGTTTTTGTGCCTTTATCTTTTGTGTTTGTATCTACGGTATTTTTATTTTTACCGCATCCGGCAGCCAGCGTTGCAATCATTGCTGCCACCACTAAAAATACACAAAACTTTTTTAAATGATTGTTCATTCTAGAAACCCTCCAATTATAATTATTTTGCAAGATAATTCTACCAGCAACTTAATTATAATCCGATTATTGAATATTTTCAATAATATTTCAGACAGTTCAGATAGTTTGAAAATTTTGCTCTTTACTGAAAACTGTTGTCAATTATGCTCAAATAAAGTCTAAATTTATACATAACCTCCTATGCCTCTTATGGAAACATCACCCGATATAACCTTCCGTTTTGTCTTGTCATCCAGCTCTACCACGAGAAGCCCATCGTCCGTTACATCTACAGCAGTCCCTTCAAATTTTTCATTTACAGAAATAACGCTTACGCGTTCCCCGAGAGTTACGGAATAGGATTTAAATTCATCTATTATATTCTTCAAGCCATTATTTTTGAAGTCATCATATAAAGCCTCAAATTCCCGAAAAACCCCGACAAGCACAGAACGCCTGGATATTTCATGCCCGCACTCTATATACAGCGATGTCGCAATATTTTTTAAATCCTCCGGAAAATATTTTATATTTATATTGATGCCTACACCTGCTATTATGTAATTTACCGCATCCATTTCCGAATTCATCTCCGTCAATATGCCGCACACTTTTTTTCTATTTATTATTATGTCATTGGGCCATTTTATCCCGACATCCAGATTTGTAACATTCCTTAGCGCCCTGCATACTGCGGTTCCCATAACAAGCGTTATGCCCGAGGCATCCTGTGGTTTAATATCCGGCCTCAACACAAGAGAAAACGCAATCGAAGAAAACTTTGGCGTGCACCATTTTCTTTTAAGTCTTCCCCTTCCCGATGTCTGTTCTTCCGCGATGACCACAAGCCCTTCTGCGCACCCCTTTTGCGCACCTATTGCGGCTATATTGTTTGTGCTGCCGATGCTGTCGAAATATATTATCTCCCTCCCGATATATCTTGTTTTTAAAACAGGAAGTATCTCATCGGAAGTCAAAATATCCGCAGACTTTACGAGTCTGTATCCTTTTTTAGGTATCGATTCTATAACATATCCCTCTTTTTTTAGTTCGCCTATATGCTTCCATATGGCTGCTCTCGAGACATTGAATATGCTGCTTATTTCTTCGCCAGATACAAAACCGTCACCCTTCTTCAGCAGTTTGAGTATTTCAGATTTCATATTGATATTGGAGTTCAAGTGTTTTTCCATCAATATACGATTCTCCTTTTAAAACGGCAACTTCCGTAAGCCAAAAGCCTATAGAAATATAATAATCCGGTAATTTTCTAACAATATAATAATAGCAAATATCATATCCGCCTTCAAATGCTCCCACCTGCTCTGAGTATATCAAAATCATTTGAAAATATTATTTCCATCGCTAAGATCTAAGTATATAGAGTCTGTAAACTTGTTCAGGGCAGAATCAAAACTTATCTTCGCAGAAGTCTGATTCTGCTAAACGGATTTAAACGATTTAAAAAATATACACATACACAACCAGAGTACCTTCTTCATGTCAATCTAAATATAAAAAAATTATTAATTATTGTTTAACACTTCCAACAACCAATCCTGTGGTAAAGTATTTCTGCAGGAATGGATAAACAGCCAAAATCGGCACCAAACCGAGGAACAATTGGGCTGCCCTTCCTGTTTGTTCATTCATTCTGGATAGCAGAGTATAATAATCCGAGCCTGACTGCCTTAACATATCTCTGAAATTGGTCAAAAGTGTTTGCAAATATGTCTGCAAGGGATATTTTTGGGGGTCATGCATGAAAAGCGCTCCGGTAAACCAATCATTCCAATGATATACAAAGGCGAACAAGCCTACTGTCGCTAAAGCGGGCTTTAGCACCGGCAATAAAATAGAAAACAATATCCTGAAGTGCCCCGCGCCGTCAATCATTCCAGCTTCCTCCATTTCGGGGGGCAGATTTCTCATAAAGTTCATAAGTATTACCATCGAGTAAACAGGGCACGAAAGCGGCAATACCAAAGCCCAGATTGTATTCATAAGCCCAAGATCAGTTACCAGTATATAATACGGAATAAGCCCGCCTCCAAACAACATCGTTATTACGTAGAATGTCATATAGAAATTTCTTGCAGCAAAACGCTGGGTAGTTTTTGACAAGGGATATGCAGTTGTAACCATCATAAATAAGTTAATGCTTACACCCAAAATACATCTTATAACAGAAACTTTAAACGCTTGCAAAAACTTTCCGTTTTCTATTGCAAACTCATAGGACATCAGCGTGAAGCCTTTGGGAATAAAATAAACTTTCCCTGCAGACACAAATCTGGGCGAACTAAATGATACGGCTAAAGTATTTAGAAGCGGAAGAACACATGATAAGCAAACAAGAATTATGAAAATATAATTAAAAACATTAAATATTTTTTGCCCTTTAGTTTTATATTTCATTTTTCTTCTCCTTTAGAACACTTTATAGTTTGCTACTTTGTTCGCTACAAACAAAGATAAAGAAATTAAAATACATGAAACAACTGACTTAAATATACCTACAGTCGTACCTATGTTATATTTGCCATTCTGAAGACCAAGCCTGTAAACAAATGTATCGATTATGTCCCCTTTGGAATACACTACCGGTGAATACAGATTGTAAACCTGATCAAAACCGGCATTTAATATATTACCAAGTGCAAGAACAGTCATCAAAACAATGATTGGAGCGATGGTCGGAATGGTAATATACAGTGTTTGTTTCCATCTTCCTGCTCCATCTATTATAGCTGATTCATAGAGCTGAGGGTCGATTGAAGTAATTGCAGCCAAATAAACAACCGTACCGAATCCAAATGTTTTCCAAACATCAGAAATAATTACCGTCCAGGGAAAAACACTGGGACTTGAAATAAACTGAACGGGATGGATGTGAAGGGCTTCTAGCATTATATTTACTATCCCGTCTGCCGATAAGATGTTGTATAAAATTCCGGCCATTATGACCCAAGAAATAAAGTTTGGAACATAAACAATGGTTTGAAAAAGTCTTTTGGTAAAATTGGAGCTTATTTCATTAAGGAGTAGGGCAAACACGACGGAAGACAGTGTTCCAAAAACCAACTTAAAAAAAGATATAAACAGTGTGTTGTAGATTGTATTCAAAAACTGTGGTTGAGAAAATATCAATCGGAAATTATCGAATCCCACCCACGGTGATTTGAAAAATCCAAGGCCGGGATTATAATCTTGAAAAGCCATAATCAATCCATACATGGGTAAATACGAAAAAATAAACGTCAAAATAATTCCAGGTAGTAAAAGTACATGAAAGGGCCAATCTTTTTTAAGCTGTTTTATCATAAAAAATCACCTCACTAAAAAGTTTGATTAGATAGACGCTGACTAGTTAGGTTGAAATTTGAAGGATGCTTTCGGGCGGCTTGTAATCTTGCCGTCTCCTTCATTAACATTTCAATTCCCTGGCTAATTCAGCGTCTACTTAATATCCGGTATAGCCTTCAAAAGATACAGTTATTCCTGATGGTCAACAATGGAGTAATAAATTTATTTGCCGCCGTATTGTTTATTGACAGCGTCTTCCATAATTGTGCCGCCATTTGCATACCAGTCAGATATAACCTTATCGTAATAACTTACGGGCTCTTTACCCATGATGATTTTAGTAAATCCTTGAAGCGCTATATCTATAGTATTGACTGTTTTGTCAAATTCGACAGGAGGAGGCCCCCACATATTTGTTCTTATTATATTACCTGCATCGATCAACTTTTTACTGTTGTCATATGCACACCCATCGAAGCCTTGCTGCAAATAAGCGCCTAAGCCACTGGGATTATGATTTTTAATCCAATTTATGGAGTCGCTGTATTTTTTCTTCATGCCTGAAGTGTACAGTTTACTTGTGTCACCTGTCTTCAGCGCTGCAAGAACATGTTCAAACTGAATCATGTCCGCTGTAGGATCAATAATCTCAAATGCACCCGGAGTATGTTCTCTTTGACCATCGGTAAATCCGTGGAACTGTTCATCGGTAAGAACAGTGTTGGGATCGAACATAACATAATCCGTATAACTTAAGAGCTTCATTACCGCTGCGGGATTTTTGCAATCCTTGTTTACAACGATAACTGAACCGTTAGGAAAGCCTATTTGTCCGAGAACCTGGGAACCGTCCACTGTCGGGAACGGGAATGGAATCATGTAAGCATCATTGCTATTTTGTGCCGCAACAAGGTTAGGACCATTGAGCCAGCCTTGCCACTGATAATATGGCTGCATGCCTGTTTTACCGTTAACAATATCTTCATTCATCTTGTTGCTATCGGTATTTGCAAAATCCGGATTAATAATACCATCTTTATACCATTTAGCCCATGTCGCAAGGGCCGTTTTCATCTCCGGATGAGTTATACCTGCTTTAATTCTTCCTGTCGAGTCTTTGTACCAAAAGTAGGAACCGCCGCTTGGAGTGCCCAGATACACTTTAAACATAGGGCCGGTCATGAAAAGCTCATCTAAAGTATTGCTTATGCCTAATCCATAACCACCATGTTTTTTCATGAATGTCTTTGCTAAATTTTCAAAATCAGCAACCGTTTTCAGAGGAGGCTTGTTTGCTGCTTCATACCAGTCTTTTCGTACCCACAAATCTTTTGGATTATCAATTATTCCGTAGTAATATCCCGGTATTCCATATATTTTGCCATCTACAGTTGTAAGTTTTATCGTATCAGGATCGGTTTTTTCATAATCTCTGATGCGTTGTGAGGTATACTTGTTATATGCATCTGTTACATCCTGTAAAAGCCCTGCCTGCATAAGTTGTCTAAACTGGATATAGTTACATTTGAATACATCCGGCAAAGTTTTCGATGCAATAGCCATATTCAGCTTCGTATCGTATTGTGAACCTCCTTCATCAATCCATAGATATGTGACCTCGATACCTAAATCCTTTTTCCACGCTCTTATCCATGGATTATTTGCTTCGCTGTCGCCTTTTTCAAATACTTGGTCCGAACCCGTACCTTTTACTGTAGTTATATTAACCATAGTTTTATATGGCTGCTTCCAATTGCCTTCGGGTACAGGTTGAGATTCTCTTGAACCCTTGCCTGGTTTTCCGACTTGAATCACTTCACTGTCGGCACTGTTCGAAGGTGTTGTAGCAGTTTTACCGCCTTTTGAGCACGCAGCACTTGAAATTGACACTGCCAGAGCTAGTAAAAACAAAACAAATCTTTTAATGTTTCTTTTCATAATCTCTCCCCCTTCAAATTAATTGAAATTCTTAAGCACTTCCTGTACATAACAGTTGAAACAGCTTTTACGATAAATCTGCTATTTTAAAAATCCTTTTACAACTTGTACCCGTATTGCAATTAATTGAAATTGCAAATGCGTACCCCATAAAACACTTTGTCCCCTCCTCCCATTGTTCCTTTTCCCATATCAAACAACTTTTGGCGTTATGGAAATTTTATTTTGCCACCGGACGTTTTTCTGCTTTATCTGCGGCGCCTGCATTCTCTTTGGCTGCCGCCCTGTCAGCGGACATTTCTTCCACGGTCTTTGTATGTAATCTGGCAGCTCCCTGATAGCCTTCTCTAGTTGGAATCAGCCTACCTGATTTCAATCTTTCTTTCGCCTCTTCGATTTGTCTTGTATACTGTGGCAGCCATTTTTCCTGCGCTACCAGCATCTCATCCACCAGCTGCCAAATTTCCGGGGGATTACAAACCGCACCAACCAATGGGTCCATCATCATTGCCTGCCTCAGAAGAATATCGTCACCATGTACAGCCGCTTCTACGGCCAACCGCTGTACGCTGATGCTGGCATTGCAAACAGCTGCACAACCCAGCGGCAAGTCACCGACTTTTGGTATATTTATTCCATTGGCATCTACATATCCAGGGACTTCCACCACTGCATCATCCGGTAAATTGGTTATTGTCCCTTCATTTACTACATTAAAATGGCCTCTATACAAACGGCCGGTTTCCAATCCTTCCAGTATATACGACCCATGTTCCTTACTCCGTTTTTCCTGTGTAAACTCCATGGGGGGTTCCTTAAGCCAGTTGGGAAAGTCCGATTCAAACCAATTCCTGCCCTCAGTGCATACCCGGAGATATCCGCCGGTTTCCCCATTGATCCATACGCCTAGATCAATCCAGTCACGAATCTCATCAGGACGCTTTCTGTACCATGGCACATATTCGCTTAGGTGCCCGTTGGACTCGGTACTGTAATATCCGAAACGGCGAAGCATATCTATCCTAACCTTTTCGGTCTTGCTGTAAACAGGGTGCTTTTCATACGCTTCAAGCAATTTGCCGGTCATGTCCTCGCCATTGTGCTTCACCTGTATGTACCAAGTCTGATGGTTTATGCCTGCACATATGATATCCACTTCCTCCTTCTTAAGTCCAAGTACTTCGGCTATCTGCTCGTGTCCACCCTGCACCCCGTGGCACAGGCCGATGGTCCTAACCCCGCCGTACTTGTTGCACGCCCATGTCAGCATTGCATTGGGATTGGCATAATTAAGAAGGAGACAATCAGGAGATGCAACCTCCCTAATGTCCTTACAGAACTCCAAAACCACAGGAATCCCGCGTTGCCCGTACATTATACCTCCGGCACAGAGGGTATCCCCCACACACTGGTCGATACCATATTTCAGCGGTATATCGATATCCAGCCTAAACGCATCCAATCCTCCGATCCTAACCACATTGAAAACATATTTGGCGTCCTTCAGCATGGCTCTGCGGTCGGTAGAAGCCTGTATTTTTATGTTCAACCCGTTGGCATCTATATCCCTCTGGCAAAGCTGCGTAACCATGTCCAAATTGTGTCGGTTAATGTCGGTAAAAGCTACTTCAATATTGCTGAATTCCTTTACTGCTAGTACATCCCTCAAAAGCCTCCTTGTAAAGCCTATGCTTCCTGCCCCGATGAATGCAATTTTGAACGACATAAAACAGCCTCCCTTTATATGTTGTGTTGGTGATATTATGAGCTAATTACAGAAGTAAGATTTATTATTGGAATAATATTCTTCAAATATAAAATATGCATCCATTACATGATATATGCTGCGTTTAAATAAAATCATTGTATTATCAAAACAGATATGTTATATTGTTGTTAACAAAAATGATATTAGCAGCAGTGATAATATTGCAAATTTATTTTGCATGCTAAATATAAAATCACTGCCAAAGGAGAGATAAAAATGGAATGTAAAATTATTGCCGACAGCAGTTGTGAATTAACTCCTGAAATGAAAAAAAGTATGAATATAGAGATAGTTCCCCTGACCCTCAGGCTTGAAGATAAAGAATATATAGATGACGACAGGCTTGATGTATCGCAATACATCAAAGATATGAAAGAATGTAAAACGCCTCTCAAAACATCGTGTCCATCTCCTGCAGATTTTTTAAACAAATTTGAAACCGGTAAAAGTAATTTTGTCGTTACATTGTCATCAAAAATCAGCGGTACATATCAAAGCGCAGTTACTGCCAAAAATATTTTTACGGAAAAAAACAAAAACTATATACATGTCTTCGATTCGATGAGTGCATCTGTAGGCGAAACGCTTATATGCATGAAAATAAACGAACTCGTTAAAAACGGCATGAATGAAGATGAAGTCACCCGAAATGTCAACGAATATATAAGCAGCATGAAGACCTATTTTTTGCTTGAAAACTTAGAGCACCTCGCAAAGTCAGGGAGGATCAGCCATCTGGTTGCAAAAGTTGCATCCGTACTCGACTTAAAGCTCATAATGGGCTCAAACGGAGAAGGTGGCATACGGCTGGTTGAAAAAGTAAGAAGCTACAAAAAAGCCTTTAACAGATTCCTTGATGCATGCAGCGAAAACGGAGTCAAACTTGAAGAAAAAATACTTGGCATTGCTCACTGCAATTGTCCAGATAGAGCGCTTAAGTTCAAAGAAGAGGTAAAAAAGAGATATAACTTTAAGGATATTATCATAGTAGGGATGTCCGGATTGACTTCCTCATATGCCGATGAAGGCGGGATGGTAATCGCATTTTAAATTTATTCGAATCGCTAGGCGGCATATCATGATAAATGGCGCAATTCCGCGCCATTTATCATGATACAACGGGCTCCAGCGATGAGAACTGATTCTGGCCATACACCTGCTCATTATATATATTCTCATTGTATTCACTCTGATAATAAGAAGACTCAAAGAAAGAAGACTGAAGATAAGTTTCCGTCTGCACAACAGGTGGAGAGACTATAAATGGAATCGGTATTACCCCCAGAATCGTCTGAAAGACCGATCCTCTTCTCAGCAGAATTGATTGTCCAGGTCCGAAAAACAGCGGATTAACCGCAGTCATATTATAAACCCCCCCTGCAAAAAAATCTTCCACTATATATAATATGAACCTTAGTTTAATATGCCTTACCCCAATAGACCATATACTTTGCCTCTCTTCCACAGCAAACACATTTATCAGATATATGCTCCTGCTCAAACGGAATGCACCTCGATGTAGTGCCCGCAATTTCCCTGATTTTATCTTCGCATTCCCTGTCACCGCACCACATGGCCTTTATAAACCCTGGTTTATTATCGGCAATATCTTTAAACTGATCCATATCCAAAACCTTATATGTTTTTTTCTCCATATTTGCCTTTGCTTTGTTGTAAAGGGAATCGTGTACATCATCCAGCAGCTCTGCTACTTTCTCTTCAACTTCTTCCATCTTTACAAAAATTTTTTTCCTGCTGTCCCTTCTCACTAAAACCACCTGATCCTTTTCCACATCCTTAGGTCCTACCTCAAGGCGAACAGGTACGCCCTTCATTTCATACTCGCTAAATTTCCAGCCCGGCATCTTATCGCTCGTGTCGATTTTAACCCTTAAAATCTTTGACAATCTATCCTTTATTTCATTTGCCGCTTTTAGCACTCCTTCGATGTGCTGGGAAATAGGTATTATTACAACCTGAACGGGCGCAATTTTAGGAGGAAGTACAAGACCGCTGTCATCCCCGTGTGCCATGATTATAGCTCCTATTATCCTCGTTGACATTCCCCACGATGTTTCACTTGCATACTTAAGCTTCCCATCCTTATCCGTATACTGTATATTAAATACTTTTGCAAAGTTGTCTCCGAAATTGTGGGAAGTTGCTGCCTGAAGAGCTTTGCCGTCATGCATCATCGCTTCTATGGTATATGTGGCCCTCGCCCCTGCAAATTTCTCTTTTTCAGTTTTCTGTCCTTTAATAACAGGCATCGCAAGGTAATCTTTACAAAAGTCCGCATACAGGTTTAACATTTTTATAGTCTCTTCTTCCGCTTCTTTCGGCAATGCATGAACCGTATGACCCTCCTGCCATAAAAACTCCGTCGTTCTTAAGAATGGCCGCGTAGTTTTCTCCCACCTTACAACTGAGCACCACTGGTTATATAATTTTGGCAGATCATTATAGGACTGAACAATCTTTGCATAATGTTCACAGAAAAGCGTTTCAGAAGTAGGACGAACACACAGCCTTTCCGTTAAATGCTCCGTCCCGCCTTGTGTAACCCATGCGACTTCAGGTGCAAAACCTTCGATATGTTCCTTTTCTTTAGCCAAAAGGCTCTCCGGTATGAACATAGGCATATATACATTTTCATGCCCTGTTTCTTTAAACCTTCTGTCAAGCTCCTTCTGTATATTTTCCCATATTGCATACCCATATGGGCGGATAACCATGCATCCTCTTACGCTGGAATAATCCGCAAGCTCCGCTTTCTTTACTATATCGGTATACCATTTTGCAAAATCTTCATCCATCGATGTTATTGCTTCTACAAATTTTTTTTCTTTCGCCATAATTAAATTCTCCTTACATAAAATATTAGAAAATTTCCTTTTTTATAATAAATAAAAAAAGCTTCATGCCCCCAAAGGGACCGAAGCTTCGGCGTTACCACCCCAGTTAATATATCAAAGTATAAAACTAAACAAAATCTACCCGATATATCCTCTCAAAATTTATAACGGCAAATCCCGCTGCAGATTAAAATCAACCGGTGCAGAGCTCAAAGGTGGGTTCAAAACAAGCTTTTTAAGGTCTCTCAGCAAAAACCCTTTTCTGTAAAAAAGCATTAATCTCTACTATTCCTCTTCACAGCCTATCAATTATTAAAACTTTTTTATTTAATTAACTCGTTGTGCTAGCTTTTTTACTGGTAAAAATTGCGAATGAAAAACCCC
>JASEJN010000023.1 GCA_030016385.1 Clostridiales bacterium
TGTTATGTCAGCTGTAAACTTGCGATTAGGTTTGGTGAGTTTTCGAGAAACTTTATTTGTAAAGTTTAGAATTTCTCGTTTCAAAGAATAGATTTTTGATGTAAAATAGGACATAGGGAATCCTCCTTTTTTTTGTTTAGTAGAATTTTGCTTCTCAACTTTATTTTACACCAAAAGAGAGGAAGATTCCTTATATTTTAAGCATTTTCTAAAATCTGTGGACAACTGTTCTCTCTTAAATCAGGTGGTGTGGATAAATATGCGGAAACTCAAGATATTTATATAATAATAATGATATAATAAATACATATCTTGAATAGTTTGTGCAAATTTGATAATATATTCTAATAGCCTATCAAATGCTCAAAAGGGGAGGTAAATTTATGGCGTGCAAGATAGTAACCAACCTTGGTAATATTGTATTCTCAGATGAAGTGATTGCTAATATTGCAGGCATTTCGACCATGGAATGCTATGGAGTTGTCGGTATGGCATCAAGAAGGGCTACAGACGGCCTTGTTGAACTTTTAAAAAGAGAGAATCTAAGCAAGGGTGTAAAAGTAAGCTGTGAAAACGATGAACTGACAATCGAGCTTTTCATTGTAGTCGAATACGGTACGAAAATATCTGTTATTGCCAGCAATATAATTCAAAAAGTGAAGTATACTCTTGAAAGCCTCACAGGGTTGAAAGTTAAAAAAGTGGTAGTAAACGTGCAAAGCATAAGAGTATAGCTATATAAGGGAGGTTAAAAATTGGAATTGTTGAAAATAGATGGGCAACTGTTGAAAAAAATGATTGTTTCAGCTGCAGGTTGCCTTCAGAATAATAAATCAGCAATCAATGCATTAAATGTTTTTCCTGTACCTGATGGTGATACTGGCACTAATATGTCCATGACGTTGAATTCAGCATTAAAGGAAGTGCAGGAAATAAAGATAGACACCGTTCCGAATGTTGCAAATGCTGCTGCAAACGGATCATTGATGGGTGCAAGAGGCAATTCCGGAGTTATATTATCGCAACTTCTGAGAGGTTTTGCAAGACAAGTAAGGGAAAAAGAATCGATAGATGCCAGGGATTTTTCAAATGCGTTAAAAGAAGGGGCTGATACGGCATATAAGGCTGTTATGAAGCCTACAGAAGGGACTATATTGACTGTTGCAAGAGAAACGGCCGATAAAGCCGTAGAACTGTCAAAGAGCATCAACGAGATAGATTTGTTGATGAATAATCTGGTGGAATATGCTCAATCTGTTCTTGATAAAACACCTGAAATGCTTCCGGTATTGAAAAAAGCCGGAGTAGTGGATTCGGGCGGAATGGGACTTATATATATTTATAAAGGCATACAGAGAGCATTAAGAGGCGAAGATGTAAAGATAAGCGATATTCAGCCGGAAGCACAAGAGGAACATGTCCAGGAAACTGGGGTGCAGCAGGAAATTAAATATGGATATTGCACGGAATTCATAATTAAAAATACCGATTATGATGTGCAGAAGTTCAGGCAGCATATGGTTCCATTCGGGGATTCACAGGTAATTGTAGGAGACTCGGGAATTATAAAAGTTCATATCCACACGAATGATCCGGGGAAGGTTTTGTCTGAAGCGATCAAATTAGGAGAGCTTACCAGGATAAAAATCGATAATATGAGAGAACAGCATAGAAGTATCATAGATTTTAATAATCAGGATGTAAAAGACGACCCAGTTCCATCGGAAGATGATGATACTTCGGATTCTTTAAAAGCAGGCGTCATAACAGTGGCGTCCGGCGAGGGAATCAAAAATATATTTAAGGATTTAGGGGCTTGTAACGTGATTGAAGGCGGACAAACTATGAACCCGAGCACCGAGGATATTTTAAACGCCATTAATGCCATAAAATCAGACGAGATTTATATATTGCCGAATAATGGCAACATAATAATGGCAGCCAAACAGGCGGCAACTTTATCCGATAAAAATGTTTATGTAATACCTTCAAAAACGATACCTCAGGGGATTTCTGCCCTTACGGTGTTCAATCCTGAAAATAAAAGCAAAGAGAATATAGAGATTATGACTTCGACCATGAACTATGTAAAGACCGGACAGGTAACTTATGCTGTAAGGAATACAATATTTGACGATAAGGAAATAAAACAGGGGGATATACTAGGGCTTTTAGATGGCAAGATAAGCTGTACCGGACGAAACATTCTTCAAGTAGCCGAAGACTTGATACAAAATATGGTATCGGATGATGACGAACTTATAACTATTCTTTATGGAAAAGACGCAAGCAAAGATGATGCGGAAAAATTAGCCGATACATTAAAGAATAAATATAAAAACTGTGAAATACAATCCTATAGCGGAGGTCAGCCATTATATTATTTTATAATATCTGTTGAATAAACCGGCATCATGCCGGTTTTTTAATGCACAAAACAATCTCGATAAAAGTGTGTATCAAAACTATTTGAAGAATATTATGGAAAGAGCAATTAGCGGAAAGTCTTTAGAGTCTGTTAACGCATGTTCAGGATTAGCAAAATCAATCTTTTGCGAAGCGAGTTTTGATTCTGCCCTGAACAAGTTTACAGACTCTTAAGGCTGTGAGCTTAGCGATTGAAATAATATTCTTCAAATATAAAATATACCATTATATGACTGCTATAATTTTAAACGCAATACTTTAGTTTAAAAAAAATTTTTTTGATATAGAATATAAGTGAACAAATGTTTGTATGTACGGAGGTATCTTAAATGCTGGAGTTAGAAAAACCTGTACAGACAATTAAAGGTATAGGGCCGAAAACATCGGAGATGATGAACAGGCTAGACATATTTTCTATAAAGGATTTGCTTATGCATTTTCCAAGGAAGTATGAGGACTGGAATTTCACAAAGCCTGTCAGCAGTTTGTCTGATGGGGATGAAACCGCTGTTAGAGGAAGAGTATATCTTATTGATAATAGCAAATATACGTCCGGTGGAAAGCATATTACAAGGGTAGTATTAAAGAACGATACAGGATTCATTTCCGGTGTATGGTTTAATCAAAAATATATAGGCAAAAATTTCAAACCCGGCGAAGAATACATATTTTACGGAAGAGTTTCATGCATATATGGGGATAAACAGATAATAAATCCTGAATATGAAAAAGTATGTCGCGATATGAAGAATAGAATAGTACCCGTTTATTCTTTGACAAAGAATCTATCGCAGAAATTAATAAGGAATGCAATTTTAAATATATTAAATTCAGATGAAAATATCATGGATGAAATAATGCCGTCGGATATACTGAAAAGGTATGGGCTTACGGGCATAAATCAGGCACTATCGAATATACATTTTCCCGGAAGTTTCCATGAATTAAATGAAGCCCAAAAAAGGCTGAAATTTGATGAACTCTTGATATTGCAGCTGGGTCTTATGATGGAAAGGAATAAAATAGAAGGGTACAAGGGTATAAGCTTCAAAATATCAAAGGAGCTTAAGAATTTCATATCGGCTCTCCCGTTTCAGCTTACGAATGCCCAGAAAAGAGTAGTGAATGAAATATTGAATGATATGAAAAGCGACAAGCAGATGAACAGGCTTGTACAGGGTGATGTAGGTTCGGGAAAGACAGTTGTTGCCCAAATAGCGCTTTTCAATGCCGTTAAAAACGGATATCAGGCGGCGTTTATGGCTCCCACCGAGATACTGGCAATGCAGCATTTTGAATCGCTGGTATCTCTCTTTGCGGGGTACGATATCTGCATAAAACTGTTGTCCGGCAGCCAAAGCAAGAATAAGAAAGATGAGATTAAATATGAATTAAAAGCAGGGAAAATAGATATTATAGTTGGGACACATGCTCTCATCGAAAATGATGTAGAATTTAGAAATTTAGGGTTAGTCATAACCGATGAACAGCATAGATTTGGAGTAAGGCAGAGGGCTCTTTTGAATCAGAAGGGTGATAAGCCTGATATATTGGTTATGACGGCTACTCCCATTCCAAGGACTATGGCGCTTTTTATCTATGGAGATCTCGATGTTTCAATCATAGATGAGCTTCCTCCAGGAAGGAAAAAGGTAGAAACCTATGTTGTAAGGCCTGCTATGAGAAGAAGGATTTATAATTTTGTAAAATCCGAAGTTCAAAAGGGCAGGCAGGCATATGTTGTATGCCCCATAATAGATGACTCTGATACATTAGATATAGAATCTGCAATAAATACTGCAGAAAAGCTCAAAAAGGATTATTTGAAGGGTATTAGGATCGGATTGGTACACGGCAGGCTTAAATCGGAGGATAAGGATGATATGCTGCTTAAGTTTAAAAATGGAGAAATAGACGTGCTGGTATCTACAACGGTTATTGAAGTTGGAATCGATGTACCTAATGCATCTGTTATTGTGGTTGAAAGTGCCGACAGATTTGGATTATCAGAGCTTCATCAATTAAGGGGAAGAGTCGGAAGAGGCCAGTATAAATCCTACTGCATACTGATCGCAGATATGGAAAACGAAATATCGAAAGAGAGAATGAAAATAATAAGTGAAACCAGTGACGGGTTTAAAATATCCGAAAAGGATTTACGTCTCAGGGGGACGGGAGAATTTTTCGGAGTAAGGCAACACGGGCTTCCAGAGTTAAAAATAGCAAATTTATTCGAAGATATAAACATCCTTAGAGAGACTAACAAACTGGCTCGTGAACTCGTAAAGTCCGGGAGAATATATTATGACGAAGAATACAGTATGCTTCGCAATATAACCGGTAACAAATTTGAAATCTGCGATAATAGCATCACATTATAAAAATTTACGAAAAAAGTGGGGGACAAAATTGCCGCCCCACATATTATACAGGATTTTAAATCCCGTATAGGAAGAGGAGAAATTGAAGGAAGAGCTCTATGGGGAATTTATTTAATACATTATTTATGATTAGCATATTCGCTTTTTTTATGCATCTGTTTTTAAATATTATCTTTATACACACTTTTATGATTAATATTTTGTAAGAATTAAATAAATATGCTAAAATATAAAATAATATATACTAGATGACAAAACAATCCAAATTTTTCCGGGCTTTGGAGGCAAAAAATTGAGAATTATAGCGGGTGATGCGCGAAGCAGGCGGATTATTTCTCCGAATGGATCTGATATCCGTCCGACTTCCGATAGAGTAAAGGAATCATTATTCGATATTATAGGTAATAAAGTCGTTGATGCAAAAGTGTTGGATCTGTTTGCAGGAACTGGCAATTTAGGGCTGGAAGCCGTAAGCAGAGGGGCTTCTCTTGCAGTATTTATAGATATAAGTAGGGAGAGCATAAAAATAGCAAATGAAAATATTAACCTCTTGAACTATCAGAAATATTGTGAAGTATATAATAACGATGCTTTAACTGCAATAGATATATTGAGCAGGAGAAAAGTTATATTTGACATAATTTTTATTGATCCTCCATATCGTAAGGATATTATCCCAGAAGTTTTGAAAAAGATAACAGAGGCTCAAATAATTAAATCCAACGGCATAGTCTGTGCAGAGCATGACGCAAAGGATATATTGCCGGACGAAGTTTCAAATATAAAAAGGTATAAATTTAATAAATATGGAGATACTATTTTATCTTTTTACAGAATCGCGGAGGAATAAAAATGCAAAAAATCGCAGTATATCCGGGAAGTTTTGATCCCGTAACAAATGGACATCTTGATATAATAGAAAGATCGGCACATATATTTGATAAAGTAATCGTGGCAGTGCTTGAAAATCCCCAGAAGAATCCCGTATTTTCAGTTGCAGAAAGAGTAGAAATGCTAAGGGAGGTAACAGTGGACATAAGCAATGTTGAAGTCGACAGCTTTTCAGGTTTGTTGATCCATTACATGAATGCAAAAAATGCAAAGGTTATAATTAAAGGATTGAGAGCCGTTTCGGATTTCGAATATGAGTTTCAGATGGCCTTATTGAATAATAAATTAAATTCTGAAGTAGAAACACTTTTTATGATGACAAATAATAAATACTCTTATTTAAGTTCAAGCGCGGTTAAGCAGATCGCTTTATTCGGGGGATGCATAAAGGGACTTGTCCCTGATAAAATAATCACAAAAGTCATAAAAAAAGTAAGAGAAAATGGGGAGTGATTTTGTTGGATATACTTGATTTGATAGACCAGCTGGAGGATATGATACAGGATTCGTCATCGATACCGCTCACAGGGAAGGTGATGCTCAATAAGAATGATTTGTTGGACATGCTTCAGGAGATAAGATTAAAGCTTCCCGATGAGTTCAAGCAGGCTAAGTGGATAACCGAAGAAAAGCAGAGGATATTGATAGAAGCACAAAAGCAGGCAGAGGCTATTTTAAAGGAGACAGACGCAAGGCTTAAAAGGGAAATAGAGCATCATGATATAACCGAGGAAGCAAACAGAAGGGCAGCCGAAATAATAAACAATGCCCAAAAAAAGGCGAAGGATATCAGGCTTGGGGCAAGGGAATATGCCAATCAGTTGCTTGAAGACCTGGAAAAAAATATCGATACGAGCGGAAAGGCTCTCTCTTTAAAAATGCAGAATGACACTGCCGAATTATTGAACAAAGTACAATCCGATGTAGTCGATATAATAAAATCCATTGAGGGCAATGTGAGTGAAAAAGCGACGGAGATCAAAGAAAATATCAAAGAATTAAAAAAGATAAATTAACTTTTGGACTCTCTCATCCAATGTCTGATTATGTTTATTGCTATTGAAAAAACCAGCAGCAATAATGTTATATTTAAAAATCTTCCGGTGTAAAAGATCAGGTTGTTTATCCAGAGACCGGAATCATACTGGTATTTATTCTGACCGAATACGCTTATTATATTGGATATATATGGCATATTCGTGTAATTAATAAGCAAAAGGGCATATATAGATGAAAAAATCGAATGAAGGAATTTACAGAATACATATACCTTCAGATTAAGATCGGTATTGCTTATCATGCCGGCAGTTTGTGCTATTATCGAAAGGCCGCTCCATGATATTATACCTGATATGGCGGCTATTTTTTGATATAAGATGGCATGGGATGAAGAGATAAGCTTTGACCCCACTGTGATCTCAAAAAATCCGCTGACGATCGGTGTGATTATTTGCCTGTTTATGCCTGTCGAGTGGAATATCGCATAAAGCCAGGAAGATAGCGCATCTGTAATATGGGATAATATGAGAAGCCTGATTATTACGGAAAAGATTATGATAAATCCGCCTACAGTCAAGATGGAGTTTACAGAATTTTTTACAGCATCGCTTAATAGGAATCCCACAGGACGCTTATCATCTGCATAATATTTCAAAAGTTTTTTTACCGCGTCTTTTATGCTCGTTTTATTGTTAGTTGCTTTTCCAGTATCTTTAGATTTGTAAAATCTGAATATTAAACCTACTGTAATCGCCCCCAAATAATGGGAGAGCGCAATTATTACGCCGTAATATTTGTTGTGAAGCATACCTATGCCAACGGCTCCTAGCATAAATAAAGGCCCTGATGTGCTGCAGAAGGATAAAAGCCTCTGCGCTTCAGTCTTGCTGCACAGCTTTTTATTGTATAATTCGGCCACGATTTTTGATCCTACAGGATAGCCTGATGTAATGCTCATCACAAATGGGAACGAACCGCATCCGGGAACATTAAAAAGGGGTCTCATTACAGGCTCCAGCAATGCGCCTATGAAGTTTACCATACCTGAATTCACCAGCAATTCTGCGCCTATAAAAAATGGCAAAAGCGACGGGCAAACTATATTAAACCATGTTTTAAGGCCATCCAGAGCAGATGCATATGATTCTTCCGGATTTAATACTATGGCGCCTGCAAATAATATTATGCACAGAGACAGTATCATTTTGCCTATTACAGACAAATCTGCCGTAAAATGCCTTACGTATACATATATAAGTATCAGTATTAAGATGATTATTCCGGATATTAAATAAATCATACAATGGTCCAGTTTATAAATATTAACATTATATTTATATTTCCAATGGTACCATATATGCCATTTTTAATTTATAAATTAAACCATTATAGGCCCCTTTAAAAAATCACAACCTCCTGTCCTGTCCTGTTCTTTAGAATATGCTGTAACATAGATATCTGTTGCAAGTATATCCATGGCGACCATTTTCTTGAATCGTTCATCCTTATATTCTTTATAGTCGGACATATTTGTAATGACGGGAAGGGCACAACTTTCTTTGATTTTATGGATCACCTGCCTGCCTTTTTCGGAAAAACCGAGCACTCTTATATACTCAGGAGGTGTAAGGCTGCTTTTAGTCATTCCCAGAAGAGAATGCAGCAGTATTCTTTTGATCCTTGTTTCAGTATAACGCTTTGATTTAATATTATGTATGAGTTCGCTTATGCTTCCACTTTGGGAGGCGGCTTTTTTAATCCTGTATTCAAGCCCTTCAGAGACGTCTATTATACTTGAAATTTCATGCAATGGCATCTGGCGAAGCTTACACAATATCGCCGATGTAAAATTATCTACAGTTACAGGAGCTTTTCCCGAATTGATGCATTGCCGCAAAATATCCATAGAAAATGGAGGCATATAATGAGAAAGTATTTTCCAATCATGATTCTTCGCAGTTTCTCTTAAGAAAAGAGCGCTTGCAAAATTTCCATCCTGAATATTTTGATCGTTATAATCCGGGCCGATGCGTTTTACAGATACCGGAATGATAGGGCTCTTTAACCTTATAAGCCATTTTAGATATTCCAATGCCAGTATATTATTTGAAGATTGAAGTATGGATTTAATATTATCGGCGTCACCATATGAAAAACCGCCTTTTATATATTTCATAAATGCATTCGCTCTGGATGACGCAAAGGAATTGCCCGCATCCATCTCCTGTCTTAAAATATTCCTATATTCTTCAGGTTCATTTGCAAACACGTATGCGATCTTTTTAAGGATGTCAATATCCTCGCATTCGCTTCCAAATGATAAATAATCGACAATATTTAAGCTGTTTAAAATAGACACTGCTCCATATGCAAAGATCTCTGCGCTTTGTGTACAATATATTACGGGAAGTTCCAAAACAAGGTCGAATCCCGCCTTCAACGCGGCAAGAGTTCTTGACCATTTATCGATGACCGCTGGTTCGCCTCTCTGTACAAAGTTGCCGCTCATTATGCAAATTGAATATTTAGCTTGAGTTATATCCAAAGAGGTATTAAAATGATATAAGTGGCCGTTATGCAGAGGATTATATTCTGCAATTATTCCAAGATACGACATATAAATCACTCCAGTATTTTTATTATATATTATTTTATATGATAAAGATAAATAATATATAAAACAAGAGTGTATATATATTATTCTTCAACTTGTAATTTGAAATCAGGCATAATGTTGTTTTGAGCGACAAATGAGTGCTCAAAACAACATTAGCTCATATTACGAATTGAATATAAAATTGGTGATATTTAATATTGCAATTTAAGGACTGTATAATTTTACACTATAACTATTGATATATTTGGCAATATGGTACAAAATAAAAAAAGACGTATTGGATAAATATTTAACTTGACTTCTGGATGCCGGTTCATGAACTTTTTCTTGAATTGGGAAAAATGTCTTATCCGGCACAATAAATAAAACTAATATTTTAGATGGGAAGGTGTTTTTTATGAATCTTATGGAACAAATATGGAACAAGGCCAAAGCTGATAAAAAGAGGATAGTTTTGGCAGAAGGAGAGGAGCCGAGGGTGCTTGAAGCAGCATCGAAGGTTGTTAAAGAAGGGCTCGCCGACATAGTGCTTTTAGGCGATGAATCAAAAATCACGAACACCGCATCGAAATTGCATTTAAGCATCGAGGGTGCAAAGATTATAAATCCCCTGAAATCTCCGAAATTTGAAGAGTATGCTGAGCGGTTTTATGAACTCAGGAAAAAGAAAGGCATGACTCTTGAAAACGCCAATAAGATAGTCAAGGATGTGCTCTATTTCGGTACGATGATGGTAAAGTCGGGCGATGCCGACGGAATGGTTGCAGGCTCCATACATTCAACAGGTGATCTTTTAAGGCCTGCACTTCAGGTTATAAAGACTGCTCCTGGAATATCGATTGTATCAAGTACATTTATTATGATAGTTCAGGATAAACATTATGGAGAAAATGGAATACTTCTTTTTGCCGATTGTGCCGTAAATCCTGATCCTGATGCGGAGCAGCTTGCATCGATTGCCGTAGCTACGGCTAAAACGGCGAAGACACTTGTGGGAATCGATCCTAGGGTGGCGCTGCTTTCGTTTTCAACAAAGGGAAGCGCTAAACATGATCTGGTAGATAAAGTAACCGAGGCCGTAAATATTGCTAAAAAAATCGCACCGGATCTTCAAATCGACGGGGAGCTGCAGGCGGATGCCGCTTTAGTTCCTAAGGTTGCCGAATTAAAGGCGCCGGGAAGTTTAATTGCCGGAAAGGCCAATGTTTTGATTTTCCCTGATCTTCAGTCTGGAAACATCGGATATAAATTGGTTCAGCGTCTCGGAGGTGCTGAAGCGATAGGTCCTGTATGCCAGGGATTTGCAAAACCTGTAAATGATCTCTCAAGGGGCTGCAGTTTTGAAGATATAGTAAATGTAGTTGCAATAACTGCCGTACAGGCGCAGAATTTATAATCATAAAGGAGAAAAACAGATGAAAATATTGGTAATTAATTGCGGCAGTTCTTCTCTGAAATATCAGCTTATCGATATGGATGGGGAAATAGTGCTTGCGAAAGGATTAGTAGAGAGGATCGGGATTAAGGGTTCAAAGTTGACTCATAAACCGACGGGAAAAGAAAAAGTTGAAATAGACATGTTTATACCGGATCACAAGACAGGAATAAAAATGGTGCTCGATGAGCTTGTTGATAAAAAACACGGCGTAATCGATTCGATGTCTGAAATATCCGCCGTGGGCCACAGGGTCCTGCATGGAGGAGATAAATATACAGAGTCGGTTTTAATAACCCCTGATGTCATGAATGCTGTCAAAGTTTGCGCTGCCCTTGCACCGCTGCACAATCCCGCAAGTATCACAGGCATAAATGCCTGCAAGGCTTTGATGCCTGATACGCCTATGACGATTGTATTTGATACGGCATTTCATCAGACAATGCCCGATTATGCTTATATGTATGCACTTCCTTATGAATTATATGAAAAGTACGCTATAAGGAGATACGGTTTCCACGGCACATCCCATAGATATGTGTCGCATGAGGCTGCAAAGATGCTGAACAGGCCCTATGATAAATTAAAGACGATAACATGCCATCTCGGGAACGGCTCAAGCGTTGCCGCAGTTTTGAACGGAAAATGTGTAGATACCAGTATGGGGCTGACTCCCCTTGAGGGGCTTGTAATGGGTACAAGATGCGGTGACGTGGACCCGGCCATAATCCCGTATCTCGTCATTAATCTTGGAATCAGCATAGAGGAAGTCAATAAGATTATTTATAAAAAATCAGGTTTTATAGGCCTTTCGGGTATAAGCAGCGATTCAAGGGATCTTGAGGCAGCTGCCGAAAAGGGAAATAAAAGGGCATTGCTTACATTGAATGTATTCTATTATGGAGTCAAAAAATATATCGGAGCATATGCCGCAGCAATGAACGGCTTCGATTGTTTGGTATTCACGGCGGGTATAGGTGAAAATTCACCTCGCGCAAGGGAACACATATGTGAAAATATGGATTATCTTGGAATAAAAATAGATAAAGAAAAGAATAGAATAAGGGGTAAGGCTGTCGACATAAGCTCAGCTGACTCAAAAGTAAAGGTCCTTGTGATTCCGACGAATGAAGAGCTTTTGATTGCAAGGGACACAAAAGAGATTGTTGAAAGATTATAGGAACTATTGTAATTTTGATTCGCAATTTGAAATCGGGCATAAATAGGATTATGTTATTTTGAACGACGAATGAGCATTATGAGAGTTTTGATAAGTTTTCGGCCTGCTGCCGCATAAGAATCCTTAGAGCTTTTGATTGTCTGAGTGAAACGAGTTTCAAAAGCTCTTGGATTCTTAAGGCTGCTGACCTTAGAACTTACAAAACTTGAATCTGCCGAATGAGTGTTCAAAATAACATAAGTTCATATTACGAATCGAAGGAACTATTGTAATTTAATACTTTCATAATGCTCATTTATGAAATATGCGGCAATTTTACTCCTTGACATTTATTAGCTCTGTTTATATAATTATCTATGTGCCGTTTGAGGTGAGCGTATGAAAATCAATGTTTCAAAAATATTAAAAAATCAAGATTCAAGCATGGAATTTGACGGAGAAGTACGCTTGAAAGATTTTGTTTATATGGGCAGCAATATTCATATCGGTTTACCTGTTAAAGTAAAGGCATTGATTACTAATTTAGAAGATCATCTTTATATGAAAGGCAATTTAAAGGCCGAATTGATGCCGGAATGTTCAAGATGTCTTCAAACATTTAAATATAAAATGGATGTTGACTTCGAAGAAGAATTGTCTAATAAAGATGCGGAAGAAGACAGGGACGATGTATTGTACTTTGAAGGTGATTTCGTAGACCTTACTGAAATAATAGAAAATAATATATTGTTATCGTTGCCTATGAAATTTTTGTGTAGAAAAGACTGTAAAGGTTTGTGCCCCCATTGCGGTGCCAATTTGAACCTGGGGAAGTGCAAATGTACTAATAAGGAAATAGATCCCAGGCTTTCTGTTTTGGGGGATTTTTTCAAAAGTAATTAAGGAGGTGTCATTATGGGTAATCCAAAGAGAGGGTTTTCAAAAGCAAGGACTGCATCAAGAAGGGCAAATTGGAAATTGAGTTTGCCGAACATAATTGAGTGTCCTCAATGTCATGAGCCTATGCTTTTGCATAGAGTATGCAAAAACTGCGGTTATTATAGGGGTAAAGCTGTAATAGAAGTAGAAGAAAATAAATAATATTATTGAAATAATTTAGATGTACCCGCTAAAAGAAAGTCAGTTGACTTTCTTTTTTTGTATGGGTTATGATATTATATAAAGCAGCGACAAATATTCCAAAGTAAGTTCATATTACGGTTGAAGGTGGATAAATTGGGCCACAGGCAACAATAAAATGCCCCAAACAGGCAATTAGGAAAGGAGGGACAACAATGAATATAGTAATTGATGGAATGGGAGGAGATAATGCGCCTTCTGCTATCGTCGAAGGATGTATTGATGCCGTCAGGGAATATGGCGTCAATATCATACTCGTAGGAGATAAAAGTGCAATAGAAAATGAGCTGTCGAAATATGAATATGATATTTCAAAAATACAGATTGTACATACTACCGAAGTTATAACAAATGATGAGGATCCTGCAATGGCTCCAAGAAGGAAAAAAGATTCTTCCCTATCCGTTGGAATGAAATTGGTGAAAGAAGGCAAGGGCGATGCTTTCATTTCAGCAGGCAGTACAGGCGCAATATTGTCTGGCGCAATCATGTATATAAAAAGAATAAAAGGTGTGAAAAGACCTGCATTAGCGCCTATTTTCCCTGGTAAAAACGGTTCATATATGATTTTAGACATAGGTGCAAATGTAGATTGTAAACCGGAATATTTAATGCAGTTTGCAATTATGGGTGCTATTTATTTTGAAAAAGTTTTAAAATTCAAGAATCCTAAAGTCGGACTTATAAATAACGGCGTTGAGGAAGAAAAGGGAAATGAACTTACAAAAGCCGTATACCAGCTGCTTAAAAAATCCGATCTCAATTTTATAGGAAATGTTGAACCGAGGGATATACCGAATGGTGATGTACAGGTCTTGGTATGCGACGGTTTTGTAGGCAATGCGATTTTGAAATTTTTCGAGGGTACCGCTTTCTTTATATTTGACAGTTTAAAAACCGAATTGATGAGTAATACTGTATCCAAATTTGCAGCGCTATTGTTAAAACCATCTTTTAAGAGGCTGAAGAAAAGATTTGACTTTACTGAAAGGGGTGGTGCTGCATTTCTGGGAGTCGATGGTGCTGTAATCAAGGCACATGGAAGCTCTAATGCAAAGGCGATCAAAAATGCCATAGGACAGGCAAAACTGTTTGTGGAAAATGACGTTACAGCACAAATAAAAGCCAGTATAAAGACAGACGATGATACCGGGCTTGACACTCAGATTTGATATCCAAAAGATGGAAGACCAGTGTTAACGGTGCTGCGGCATGGTTTGTCATGAAAATATGGCTTATAACCTCCCTGCCAAAATAAAAAATGAATATATGGATAAAATACCTTTGAAAAGCATGGATGTATATATTCTTCAAATATAAAATATACACCCGAAAAGCATTGGGACATTGAAAGATATCGCAAATTGTGCTACCATTTTAAGCCGTAAAGACTTAAATTATAAACCGGGCAGGTAATAAATATTGACGGCAGCATAGTTATGTAATATTATCATTATATAAAATTTCTTCCGAAAGATAAAGATTATGAAGGGAGGTGAATTTTATGGTATTTGATAAAGTAAAGGAGATAATTGTTGAACAATTAGGGGTAGATCCTGAAGATGTTACGACGGAATCATCATTTGTAGATGATTTAGGAGCTGACTCCCTTGATATAGTTGAACTTATTATGGCTTTAGAAGAGGAATTTGATATTGAAATACCTGATGAAGAGGCAGAAAAGTTCCCGACTGTCGGTAAAGTGGTTGATTATATCAAAGAACATACGGACAATGAATAAAATAATAAAGTCCCGGATAAAGTTTATTCGGGACTTTATTATTTGAAAACCATAGCAGTTGAAGCTTGCGGTATATTTTGAAATAAAAGGAGGCTATTGCATGTGCATTTTAGAGATTTGACGGATAGTTACGTGATACCGGCAAATAATATTCGCCAAATAATCTGGATACACAAATCACATGTTTAAAATATTGAATCCTAGAAAGATTGAATTTGAAGAATTTGAAAAGAAAATAGGATATGTTTTCAATAAAAAATATATATTAAATAGGGCATTGACCCACAGTTCTTATGCAAATCAAGCAGGCCTCAGCTACATAGAGCATAATGAAAGGCTCGAGTTTTTGGGAGATTCTGTATTAAGCCTTATTACAAGCGAATTTATATTTAATAAATATAAAAGAAAACCCGAAGGTAAACTGTCAAAAATCAGAGCTTGTATAGTTTGCGAGACCTCGTTATATGAAAGCGCCCAGAAAATAAACATCGGCAGGTATTTGCTCATGAGCAAGGGAGAGGAATTAACAGGGGGAAGAGATAGGACATCGATTCTTGCTGATGCATTTGAAGCCTTAATTGCCGCCATTTATTTGGATGGCGGTATTGAAAGCGCACGAAAGTTTATTTTTTTGCATCATCTTGATAATATAAAAGATATACGCAAAAACAAGAGGATAAAAGATTACAAGACTATTCTTCAGGAATACGTTCAGAAAGAAACCGATTCGAAAATTAGATACGAGCTGATAGATGAAATGGGTCCCGACCATGATAAGACTTTTTATGTGCAGGTGAGCATAAACGGCAATATTTCAGGCAAGGGAAATGGGAAGAGCAAGAAAGAGGCAGAGCAGGAAGCCGCAAAGGATGCATTAAAGCGTGTTCCTGCCAAAAAATGATTACCCGAAAGACAACTTTTAACCGGGTAAAAACAATGCTCAAATAATTCGGGTTAATCCTTATAGCTGCCATGTGGCAGGTTTTTAATCATGTTATTATTTTTTCCTGGAGAATTCCAGAATATCGCCGGGTTGGCAATCAAGTACATCGCATATTTTATCCAGCGTAGAAAAGCGAATGGCTTTTGCCTTCCCGTTTTTTAAAATAGACAAATTTGACATCGTAATTCCAACCTTTTCAGATAACTCCGTAACGCTCATTTTTCTGATTGCCAGCATAACATCGAGATTAACTATAATTGCCATATTCACCACCTCATATCGTCAGATCGTTTTCTTGCTTTAAGGCGCTTGCCTTTTCAACAAGATGTGAAAGTGCAGCGGACGTGACAGAAATCGAAATACTGATAAAGATGATAAGAACCGCAATCAGTAAAATGCCGGGATGAAGCATATTCAACGCCATAAGTGTTATTATAGCCGCCAGGTAAAATATACATTCGCATAATGCTAATTTGCTGATGGACTTAAGCCTTTTAGCATTTTGATCGCAGAAGGAATTATCGTTTGAAATATCACATGATATAAGCCATGATTCCCAGAGTGCCATATATAAAGGAACAGCGGTAATCCAGATAAAAATTAAAGAAGGCCATAACATAAATTTAAGTTCCGGGTTTGCTGATGCCGCATCGCTGCCTAGCAAAGGCGCAATCAGCCCACATAAGAACAAACCGATAAAAGCAGAGATAATTATGATGCATTTAAGCCACTTTGCCAATTCCGATTGTTTCATATTATCTATCATCTCCCTACGGGAAATATTATATGCCGATTACTAATAAAACTCAATATAAATTTATTGATATTCAATAAATTTATATTGAACTCAGAAGAGTATTCTTTAAATATAAAATATTCACAAATTTATTTCTATAATACTTGACAAGACGTTATCAGTATGCTAGTATACAAGATGGATGTTAAATTAATAGATACTAAATTATTTTATTTCAAAGGAAAAATTACAAATGAATGTAGAATTATTAGAAAAAAATTCATCAGAGTCGATAGGAGATTATACCTACAGAACTGTAAGAAAAAACATTATTGACCTTAATCTTAAACCCGGAGAAGCCATTACTGAAAATGAGATCGTAAATATACTCAATATAAGCAGAACTCCGATCAGAGAAACTTTTGCTAAACTTGTCAGAGAAGAATTGGTGGAAATATACCCTCAAAAGGGAACATTTGTGTCGCTTATAGATTTAGAACGTGTTGAGGAAGCAAAATTCATGAGATTAAATTTGGAAAGAGCCGCTATGAAATTAGCATGTAAATATTTTCCCGACGATGTATTATTCGATCTAGAATCAAATTTTAATCAGCAGGAATTCTGCTTGAGCAAAAAAAATTATATACTGATATTTGATCTGGATAATGAAATGCACAGGCTTATTTTCAAAGGCTGCAGCAAAGAAAGGGTTTGGTCCTCGATACATTATTTAAATGGCGATTTCGATCGATTGAGAGTGCTCAGGCTTTCATCCAACCTTGACTGGAATAAAATCATCAACCATCACAGGAATATAATAAAGGCAATAAAGGAAAAGAATTGCGAGCTGGGTATAAAAACAATGGAAGAACATTTAACACTGGTTGATTCGGATAAAAAAGAACTAAAAGGTAAATATCCTGAATATTTTAGATAATATTCAGGTAAAAAGGTTGCCGCGAAATTCAAAAAAGCTATTTTTTTAATATATTATGAGCCATACTATTATTCAATACCAAATTCTGCAGATGCAAAATACAACGCGGCGCTTACTAGTTTATCAACCCAAATGCTTGCAAAGTTGATTACAGCTAAACCATCTGATGTAGACAGCTTGTATAAAAAATTGGTTTCACAGTATATGACACAGGGTGGACAGGCGGTTTATGATGAGTATGTAAAAAATTATAAGACTCAGAATAATAAATAATTAATTAACTGATAGTATAGAAATTGCCTTATTATACTGACGGCTTGTTGAACCGATATGAATTAATTGTGATTAATCTTTGCAAAAATGCAAGAGGGGCATGCCTGTCATGGGCATGTCCCTCTTGTGCTTATTTAGTATTAGTTTAAGTATAGTTCAGTAATTTTTCCTATTAAACCGTACTCTTTGTCAGGTCCCCTTTATTTAACTAACGATTATTTTTTTTGATTTTTAAACGACTGTTAATTTTGCAGCGAATTTATTTTTTATATTGGATGGAATAATATTCTTCAAATAATCTTAATGCACTCTGCAACTTTTTTCATATCACTTGACAAGATATTACAAGTATGCTAGTATACAAGACAGATAATGGATTATATTACTCTCCGGCATTTATGAAAGGAAGAAGTGTTTCATGCTAAGCTTAAATAGGAAAGAATTAAAAAATGTGAATTTGTGGAAGCAGGCAGGTATAGAATTGCCTGAATTCGACTATGGGAAGATGGTGGACAAAACATTTAAAAATCCTGCGTGGGTGCATTTTGGCGCAGGCAACATATTCAGAGGCTTTCCTGCCATGCTGCAGCAGATGCTCCTCGATTCGGGCAAAACAGATACCGGCGTTGTCGCTGCGGAAGCGTACGATTATGAGATTATAGACAGGATATACAGGCCTTATGATAATTTAAGCCTTCTGGTAACTATGAATCCTGACGGAACGCTGGATAAAAATGTTGTAGGAAGCATAAATGAAAGCCTTGTATGCGATACATCAAGGGAAAGCGATTGGAAGCGATTGATGGATATATTTACAAATCCTTCACTGCAGATGGTAAGTTTCACGATAACGGAAAAGGGATACAATCTGAAAAAAATTTCCGGAGATTATTCTGACGATGTAATGGAAGATACGTCAAAGGGGCCAAACCATCCTAAAAGTGTAATGGCAAAGGTTGCATCCCTTGCTTATGCCAGGTTTAAGAAGGAAAGGCTTCCAATTGCTTTTGTAAGTATGGACAATTTCTCTCATAATGGGGAAAAGCTATACAGTTCCATAAATACAATTGCAAAGATGTGGGTTGAAAACGGATTGGTAGAGGGTGGATTCCTTGATTACATAAATAATCCCGATAAAGTATCTTTTCCATGGAGCATGATAGATAAAATAACTCCAAGACCCTCTGCGGACGTTAAAAGGAAACTGAACATGGATGGCTTTGGAAGCACCGATATTATATGCACATCAAAAAATACGTATATAGCTCCATTTGTAAATACGGAAAAACCGCAGTACCTGGTGATAGAGGACAAGTTCCCCAACGGCCGCATGCCGCTGGAAATGGCAGGAGTATATTTTACCGACAGGGAAACGGTAGAAAAGGTTGAAATGATGAAGGTTTGTACATGCCTAAACCCTCTCCATACGGCTCTTGCGATTTTTGGATGCCTGCTCGGCTATAAATCCATAGCTGATGAAATGAAGGATGATTGCTTGAAAAAGCTTGTTAAAAAAATAGGTTATGAAGAGGGAATGCCTGTTGTTGTAAATCCGGGGATACTGAATCCTAGAGATTTTATAAAGGAAGTGATTGAAGTCAGGCTGCCAAACCCTTATATACCTGATACACCTCAAAGAATCGCATCCGACACGTCGCAGAAGATCGGCATAAGGTTTGGAGAAACAATAAAGGCATATTGCGAAAGGTCTGATTTAGATGCAGGAAGACTTCAATATATCCCCCTTACTATAGCAGGGTGGTGCAGGTATCTTATGGGTATAGACGACAATGGAAATAAAATGGCATTAAGCCCGGATCCTCTTTTACCTACATTAAAGAAGTTATTTTACAGGATAAAAATAGGTGATGTAGTTTTAAAAGGCAGCTTAAGACCGTTGCTATCAAACAAATCGATATTTGGAATAAATCTCTATGATGCCGGATTGGGTGAAAAGGTGGAGGGATACTTTAAAGAGTTGGTTTCAGGAAAAGGGGCCGTAAGATTTACATTGCAGAAATATTTAAATTAAAAGCAAATATATTAAAGAGAGATGATTAGCTTGAAGATGACATTTAGGTGGTTTGGTGAAAAAGATGACAGTGTTTCTCTGGAGCAAATAAGGCAGATACCTGGAGTTACCGGAGTCGTAGGTGCATTATATGACGTTCCGATTGGGGATGTTTGGCCCCTTGAAAAAATACTGAAATTAAAAAAGACCGTTGAATCATCCGGCCTCAAGTTGGAAGTAATAGAGAGTGTCAATGTACATGAGGATATAAAACTTGGTCTTCCATCCCGGGATAGATACATTGAAAACTATAAAGAGAGCATTAAAAATCTTGGCAAAGCCGGCATCAAAGTATTATGTTATAACTTCATGCCTGTTTTTGACTGGCTCAGGACGGATTTGGCGGAAAAGCTTCCTGACGGTTCCAGAGTACTTTCTTATGATGACAAAAAGGTAAAAAATACAGATCCAGTCAAACTTATCGAAGATATGGAGAAAGGTTCAAATGGGTTTGTGCTCCCCGGCTGGGAGCCGTACAGATTAAAGGAACTTAAAAAGGTGCTTGAACTATACAAGAATGTCGATGAAGAGAAATTATTTATGAATTTAAAATATTTTCTTGAAAGGATTATACCGGTATGTGAAGAATATGATGTGAAGATGGCTGTTCATCCGGATGATCCGGCATGGTCCGTTTTTGATCTGCCGAGGATTGTCACGAATAAAAGGAATATCGAAAGGCTCCTGAAACTTGTGGATAGCCCGTATAATGGTTTGACACTTTGCAGTGGTTCCTTAGGATGCAATCCGGAAAATAACATACCGGAGCTTATAAGGTATTTTGGCAGTATGGGCAGGATATATTTTGCGCATGTCAGAAATATAAAATTCATTGCAAAAAGGATTTTCAGGGAATCATCCCATCTTTCAAGTGATGGATCCTTTGACATGTTTGAAATAATGAAAGCATATTATGACATAGGATTTGATGGTTATATGCGTCCTGATCATGGCAGGATGATATGGAATGAAAAGGCGAGGCCGGGATATGGATTGTATGACAGGGCACTTGGAGCAACTTACTTGAACGGTCTGTGGGAAGCCATCAATAAAATGAGCAAATGCTGAAGCTAGCAGATATTTATATTTTATTAGTTTGCCTGTATGGAGGGTGATTTACAAATGGTAAATGTAGCTATAGTCGGAACAGGAAATATATCTCAAGCACATATAAAGTCGTATTTGCAGTTTAAAGACAGATGCAAGATTGTCGCTTTGGTAGATATTTATCCTGAAAAGGCGGAAGAGAAGAAAAAGAGATTCGGCCTTGTGGATGCAGATGTTTACGACGACCACAAAAAAATACTGGGAAGAGGCGATATCGATCTGGTGGACATATGCACTCCGCCATATGTACATGCTGAAATCGCAATAAACAGCTTAAATGCAGGGAAGAATGTGCTATGCGAAAAACCCATGGGAGCATCTCTTGGAGAATGCGATGCTATGATTGAAGCCTCCAAAAGAAATAACAAGCTCTTATCCATAATAGCCCAAAACCGTTATAGGACAGCTTTTATGAAATTAAAAAAAGTACTTGATTCGGGCATTGCCGGAGATGTCGTACATGTTCAGGTAGATTCACTATGGTGGAGGGGCCATAACTATTATGATCTATGGTGGAGAGGCACATGGGAAAAGGAAGGCGGAGGATGTACATTAAACCATGCTGTACACCATATAGACATGGTAGCATGGATGATGGGAATGCCTGAAGAGGTACAGGCTGTTATGAGCAACACATCCCATGACAATGCGGAAGTTGAAGATATATCGATCGCCATATTGAAATATAAAAGTGGGGCGCTGGGGCAGATAACAAGTTCTGTTGTACATCATGGGGAAGAACAGCAAGTCATATTTCAGTGCAAAAATGCAAGAATATCGGCTCCATGGAAAGTGTATGCTTCAACACAAAAATCAAATGGTTTCCCTGAAAGGAACGAAAAGCTTGAAAGGGAAATACAAGAATTATATGATAGCCTTCCGGAGGCAAAATATATCGGGCATGCAGCTCAGATAGATGATGTGCTGAACTATTTTGAAACCGGCAAAAAAGTTTTGGTATCTGCACAGGATGGCAAGAATGCCTTGGAGCTTATAACGGCCATATATAAATCCGCATCCGAAAGAAAACCTGTGAAACTTCCGCTGTTAAAGGACGATCCATTCTATACGGTTGGAGGAATACAGGCCAATGCACCACATTTCTATGAGAAGTCAAAAAGCATTAAAAATTTTGATAATGAAAATATAACATTGGGAAGAGAGGTATGATTTATGTCTAAAGAGAGCGGAATGAACTATGCACCAAAGGGAAAAACAAACAAAGTATGCAAGGAAGGGGAATTCGTTTTTGCTGCCATAGGATTGGACCACGGCCATATTTATGGCATGAGCAACGGCCTTGTGGAAGCAGGAGCCCAGTTAAAATGGGTTTATGACAAGGATCCTGCAAAAGTTGAAGCTTTTTGCAAAACTTATCCTGGAGTTAAAGCCGCCTGCTGTGAAGAGCAGATACTGGACGACAGATCCGTAAACTTGGTTGCAAGCGCTGCAATACCTTCAGACCGATGTGATGTAGGCCTTAGGGCAATGGATGCGGGAAAGGATTACTTTGCCGACAAACCTCCGATGACCACCTTTGAGCAGCTTGAAGCGGCAAAGGCAAAAGTCAAGGAAACAGGAAGAAAATATGGCGTGTACTTTGGAGAAAGACTCCATAACGAGAGCTCTGTATTTGCCGGACAATTAATTGAAAAGGGAGCAATAGGAAGGGTTATACAGGTTACCGGAATGGGACCGCACCGGATTGGAAAGGGAAGGCCCGACTGGTTCTATGAAAAGGACAAATTCGGGGGGATACTCTGCGATATAGGAAGCCATCAGCTTGAGCAATTTCTGTTTTATACAGGAGCAAAAGATGCTGCTGTACAGTTTTCAAGGGTTGCCAATTATAACCACAAAGACCATGAAAACTTCGAAGATTATGGAGATGTTTCATTAATCGGCGATAATGGCGCCACAGGGTATTTCAGGCTGGACTGGTTCACTCCCGACGGACTTGGTACCTGGGGCGACGGGCGTCTTTTTATACTGGGAACCGACGGCTACATAGAACTTCGTAAATATATCGATGTAGCCAGAAGCACATCGACAGATAATGTATACATGGTGGACAGAAAGGGAGAACATTTTTTTGAAGTGGCAGGCAAAGTTGGATTCCCATTCTTCGGAAAATTCATACTTGATTGCCTTAACAGAACGGAAAACGCCATGACGCAGGAACATGCATTTAAGGCTGTTGAGCTATGCCTGACAGCTCAAAAGAAGGCAATCAAAGTAGAATGATCAATCTCTATCGCAAATCTACAAAAGTTAATATACGATAAAATCGTAAGTTTTTATACAAGCCGGCATCTTTTTTCATATGGTGCCGGCTTTATTTTTAACAGACTCTATATACTTCGAGCTTAGCGATTGAAATAATATTCTTCAAATATAAAAACATGCGCTCTCATAAGACTCGAAAATTTTTTAATTTGACAATGCAATTATTAAAAATTAAAATTATATAATAACCGGTAAATATATAATTTATAACAGCCACGAATATTTTAAGGCTCGGGAGGTAGTATCATGAAGCGAAAGCACAGGGTATTGTTTACAAGAATCGTAAGCGTAATTCTGCTTATTATGCTGCTTGCTTCGATATTCGAATTGGGACTTCTTATGAGAAGATAGAGGGATTATAGCAATAGAGGGGTGCGGAGAATTTGTACTTAAAGAGGATAGAGATAAAAGGTTTCAAATCATTTGCGGACAAAATCGATATTGAACTCAATAAAGGCATAACAGGCATAATCGGCCCTAACGGAAGCGGAAAAAGCAACATATCGGATGCTGTAAAATGGGTGCTTGGGGAACAGAGCGCTAAAAATTTAAGAGGTATGAAGATGGAGGACGTAATATTTGCGGGAACTTCCACCAGAAAGCCCCTTGGTTTTGCTGAGGTTTCAATCACTGTTGACAATTCCGACGGATTGATACCCGTTGAGTATACGGAAATTACTGCAACCAGAAGGATGTATCGCTCAGGGGATAGCGAATACTTTATAAATGGTACAAGCTGCAGGTTAAAGGATATATCGGATGTTTTCATGGATACCGGAATAGGCAGGGATGGCTATTCCATAATAGGCCAGGGGAGGATAGACGAGATAATAAATGCCAGGGCTGATGAGAGAAGAGAGATATTTGAAGAAGCAGCCGGCATAGTTAAGTACAAAGTAAGAAAACAGGAAGCAGAAAGAAAACTTGAGAGCACAGAGCAGAATATAAACAGGATAAGAGACATCATAAACGAGCTTGAAAATCAGATAGAGCCGTTAAAGGTGCAATCCCACAAAGCCAAGGAATATCTTAACCTTAAAGAAAGCCTGAAGACTCTGGAACTTAATATATTTATAAGAAATGCAGACAGACTGAAGGATAAAATAAACAGTACCGCGGTACAGTCATCCCATATTGAGGATGAACTCCTGGAGAATAACCGAAATAATGCAAGACTCGAAGGGGATTACACGGACATCAGGCTGCACATGGAAGAGAATAGAAAAAATATTGAAAGTCTGCAAAATCAGATATATTCTTTCGGAAATGAGATTGAAAAGCTTTCCGGTCAAGCAGATGTATTGAATGAAAAATTGAAAAACAGCGGAAAAAATATATCCAGAATCGATTCGGAAATAGAATCGTTGAATACTGATATTGATAATATGAATATTCAGCTGGATGAAGTAAGCAAAAAAAAGAGTGCAATAGAAAGTGACCTTCAAAAAGAGCGGGACTTGCTCTTAAATAAAAACAGTGAATTTGAGAAGATAAGCAGTTCCATAAATGAAAAAGAAGAAAAGACTGAAAGCATCAAAACAGAAATAATAGAAATATTGAACCGACTATCTGATGTAAAAGGGTCAATCAATAGCCTGACTGCATTAAAAGATAACATAAAAAAAAGAAAGAGCCAGATATTGACGGAGAAAAGCAAGAAGCTTTCGATAAAAAATGAGACGGAAAACAGCTTGAAGGCTATAAATAATGAAGTAAAGCTGCATACTCTTGAAATAAACAAATTAAACGATGAAATCATACTCCTTGATAAAGAAAGATCGGATATATTAAATAAAAGAAAAATAATTGATAAAAATATATATGAGTTAAACAGCAGGATTCAATCCTGCAGGGCCAAGTATAACGTTTTAAAAAGCATGGAAAACGAATTTGAAGGGTACTCAAAGAGCGTAAAGGAAATAATGCGGCTAAAAAGTCACGATAAATCGTTAAACGCTGGCATTTGCGGAACTGTAGCAGAGCTTGTAGACGTGCAGAAAGAATATGAGATTGCCATCGAAGTATCGATAGGAGCATCTCTTCAAAATATAGTAACTGAAAATGAATATATCGCAAAGCATTGTATAGAATTTCTCAAAAAAAATAAATTCGGCAGGGCCACTTTTTTGCCTCTAACGACAGTGCAGGCAAGGAAAAGATATTCAAATTCTGAAAATATCAGACGCAGTGCGGGATTTATCGGTTTTGCAGATGAACTTATAAGATATAAAGACAGGTATAAAAATATTTTTTCAAGCCTCCTCGGCAGGGTAATCATTATGGATAATATCGACAAAGGGATAACCCTGGCTAAAAGAATCAATTATTCAACAAAAATAGTTACATTAGAGGGGGATATCATAAGCGCGGGAGGAGCATTCACAGGCGGGAGCACCAGATCTAAAACCGGAGGGATATTAAGCAGAAAAAGGGAAATAGATGAGCTAAAAAAGGATTTAAAAGAGCTTGAGGATTCCCTAGTGATATTAAACAGCCAGAGGGAATACTTAGATAAAAAGCAGCAGAGCAATGAAAAGAGCATTGAAGAAAAAGAGAGCGCCAAGCATTCTGAAAGTATTCTCCTTTCAACTGCATCGGGAAAAATAAAACTTCAAAACGCCGAACTCGAAAGGAACAAGCAGGACTATAACGATTTATGCATTGAGCTTTCACAGAACGAGGGCGAAAGCAAAGAGATTGAATCCAAAATAACCGAAGAAAAATTAAAATATCAGGAGCTTGATGATAGAAGCAGGTCACTATCTGAGAAAGCCCGAGCGGAACAGGCGCATATAAAGGATATATCGAGCGCAAGGGAAAAGATAATATCTGAAAATACATCCATTAAAATAAGGATAGCCCAGTTGGAGCAGACTCTTTCTTCATTCAATGAAAAAAGAGATGAAATAAAAAATAAGATCGATAAGTGTGAAAGCTCTGCATCAGCTAAAAGGAACGAAAAGGAAGAGGAAATAAAGCAAATAGAAAATATTAAATCTGAAATCGAAAAAACAGGTAAGACAATAGAAGATCTTACTAAGAGAAAGTCGCAGGATAATAAAAAACTGGAGTCTTTAAACAATGATAAGCAAAAAAATGCACTCATACTGCAGGAATCGGAAAAGAAGAAAAAAGAGTATGATGAGCTGTCAAAAACACTCCAGTCGGAAATTCATAAGATAGAAATGCAAAAGGCAAAATATGAAATGGAACTTGAAAATGCCCAGAATAAGATATGGGATGAATATGAACTGAGCTATGCCTCTGCAATGGAATATAAAACGGAGATGGCAGATTACGCCGGGAGTTTAAAGGATGCTCAGGCACTTAGGGAAAGGATAAAGGGCCTAGGAGAAGTAAATGTAGGCGCAATCGATGAATATATAAAAATTAAAGAGAGATACGAGTTTTTAAAAAAGCAGGAAGAGGACTTGATGGAAGCCAAAGAAGCCTTAAATGTATTGATATCGGAAATGACTGAAAAAATGAAGACTCAGTTTGTAAGCAACCTTAAAATAATAAATGAGAATTTCAATACTACATTTAAAAGTTTGTTCGGAGGCGGAAGAGCTGAAATTGTTTTAAGCGATAAGGATGAAATATTGTCAAGCGGAGTGGATATTATCGCCGAGCCTCCCGGCAAAAAGCTCCAGAGCTTGTCCCTTCTCTCAGGAGGAGAAAAAGCTCTTACGGCAATTGCGCTGCTGTTTGCAATATTGAAGATGAAACCATCGCCGTTTTGCATATTAGATGAGATCGAAGCGGCCCTGGATGATGCAAATGTAGCAAGATATGCCGAATTTTTAAGGGAATATTCAAAGAATACGCAGTTTATCATAGTTACTCATAGAAAAGGGACTATGGAGATATCTGATATGCTTTACGGCGTCACCATGGAGGAAAAGGGTGTCTCTAAATTGATTTCTATCAAATTGCCGGAGATGGCAGGTTAACGGGGTGGTATTAATGGACAAAAACGAAGGCTTTTTCAGAAAGCTTATATCAGGGCTTTCAAAGACAAGAGATTCGATCAGCAGCAGGATAGGGCAGGTTCTGAATTTGAGCGGGTCCATAAGCGATGATCTATATGATGAAATAGAAGAAATATTGATAACATCCGACATAGGAATAAAATCTACTGAGGAAATAACAAGCAGGCTAAGGGAAAAGGTGAGAACCGATAAAATAAAGGATCCTGCCGAGATAAAAAATGCGCTTAAGGAGATACTGACCGATATGCTTCAGGAAAACGATAGAGATGACAGAAATTTAAAGCTTCCGATGGTGGTGCTGGTAGTAGGAGTAAACGGTGTCGGCAAAACCACGACTATCGGAAAACTTGCAAAAAAGTATAAGGATGCGGGCATGTCGGTGCTTATCGCTGCAGCAGACACATTCAGGGCCGCCGCTATCGACCAGATATGCATATGGGGCAGCAGGGTGGGAGCGGATGTTATAAGGCAGCATGAAGGCTCGGATCCCGCTGCGGTAGTCTATGATGCCGTGCAATCCGCAAAGGCAAGGAAGACCGATGTATTGATATGCGATACGGCAGGGAGGCTTCACAATAAAAAGAACCTCATGGATGAATTGAAGAAGATAAACAGAGTAATAGACAGGGAATATGCTGATTCTTATAAAGAAACATTGCTTGTTTTAGATGCTACGACAGGCCAAAACGCAGTTATACAGGCAAGGGAATTTAAAGATGCCTGCGATGTTTCAGGCATTGCCTTAACTAAACTCGATGGTACTGCAAAGGGCGGCATAATAATCGCGATTAAAAATGAACTTGGCATCCCCGTAAAATATATAGGAGTCGGTGAAGGGATAGATGATTTGCAGGAGTTTGACAGCAGGAATTTTGTGAATGCACTTTTTGGGGATTGAATTTAATATATCGATGATTTATAAAATGGAAACCAGTAAATAGGGAAAATGGTTTCCATTTTATTTAAATGATTCCGATTCTGATTAAACATACCGGAGCATCAGAAGATACTGACCAGCTTGTAACAGTAATAACTGAATAAGCATTACAAAAGGTCCTGAAAAAATATTCAGGGCCTTTTGGAGGTGATGATATATGATAAAGCTTGAGGATATCAAGAAGATATACAATATGGGGAACAGCTTGATTACGGCGCTTGATATAAAGAAATTCGAGATAGCAAAGGGTGACTATATATCCGTCACGGGGCCGTCCGGCTCGGGAAAAACACCTTCCGTCTCAGCTTTCAGGCGGCGAACAGCAGAGGGTTGCAATTGCAAGGGCGCTCATAAACGATCCGCTGATACTGCTTATTTTTATGGAGTCCGACGAGGAATCTTACAGGGAATTGAATATAAGACTCTTTGGGGAAAAGAAGTACGAAGGTGAAATGGCAAAGACAAACATTTACAAGGAGAGGCTAAATGATATACCATTAATGTCATCAACTGAAAACACAATAAATATTGCTCAAATGGTAAAACCATTTTCACAGACATTGTTAAAGCTTACAAGCCAGGGTAGAAATATAGTGAAATATACAGGTGGTTCCACCAATGCAAGGGACGGCATATATTATCAGGCATCGGCGATAAAATATGAGGGGGACTTAAGCAGCCTGAAGGCCGTACCTGTTGGGATGAAGGGCGGCGTACCCGTGTTCAGGACAATGGAGAAAAAAGGGTATGAGCTTGAGGAAATAATACCAGATGATAACAAGGATAAAAAGGGGATAGCCTTTGGCATCATAGGCCATGTGAAGTTCAAGGATGCCGATGCGAAAAGGCTTACAGGCACTCCTCTTGGAATATACGGAGATTCCTATGTATATCAGGAAGAGGATGAAAACGGAACAAAAACAGGTAGAAAAGTCGACCCTACCATATACCCCGGAAGCTTTGTGCCTTCTGCACCTCATGCCTATACGACACTGGAGGCTGCTTCGCTTTTAAAGGGGAATAAGCCGATAGATGCCATAAGGGTTAAAGTGTCGGGGATTTCGAAATACGATGAAAATGCGGTGCGCAGGATAAAAAGGGCTGCAAAGGATATAAATGAAAGGACGGGGCTTCATGTTGATATAGTGGCAGGCTCTTCTACAAGAAATATATTGGTTACAATACCGGGATACAAAGAAGCAAAGGGAATAGGCAAAGTGCTCGAAAGGTGGACGACCCTTGGAACCGCCGCACAGGTTATGGGTATATGGAATACGGCAGGTGCCGTATTGATCGTGCTGTTTATCGCCGGGAGATTTTTATTTATTGTAAATCGGATAAGCTGCTCGCTTATAGCCAGAAAAAGGGAAATAGGAATAGTAATGGCCGTAGGATGGGATGATGGAAAGATAAGCATTGTATTATCGGCCGTATTGATTCCGTCAGGCGTTTTGCTTTCATGCATGGACTTTTTGTCAGTGCGAAAAACGAGCAAAAGAGCATCAAAATGGTACATATACAATCGGAAGGCGTTTTGAGAAAAAGTACAATCAAAAATTCATCGATGCCGAAAATGATAATAAACAATGTAATGTCGTACATGAAAAGGGCATGCCTTCTCGTCTTCCAGATAGCTCTTTCGGGAAGCCTTGCCATATTTACATGGCTGTCGATACAGGCTACTAGAAAATCGGTGGATTTCACGGCCCTTGGACATCATATCAATTTGAACTCTAAGGGGATGAGCCGTCTTATAATATTGGGCTCAGTGATACTTGTGGTGTTTTCCGTAATGGACAGGTTTGTTTCCATAGTCCTGGAGAGGAAAAAGGAAGAGGGATATTAAAGACAGTCGGATGGAGGGATATCGACGTCGCAAAGCTCATACTCGGTGAAGTTTTTATACTCAGCCTGTTAGGGACAGTGCTTGCATCCATATTTTCTATCGGGGCATACAGAGCCATATATGAATCATTTCCCGTAAGCGGTATAAAAATAATTTTAGTATTCATATCCCTTATATGCATCTGCCTTTTATCTGTGATGTATCCGCTGTATATAACCGTAAGGATATCGCCTGTGGAGGCTATAATGGACAGGGATATAAAGCAGTCACTAAAGGAGATATTCAATATCAAATGGATAGCTGCAGGTGTTTTGAGCGCTGCCATACTGGCTGCAGTCATAGCAGGTTCGGGTTACTATATACAAACCATCAGGGAATCTAAAGAGGCAAAAGCAGATACACTTTCAGTGGCCGGGGGAATAATTCAAAAAATCGATGAAGAAAGGATGATGGAAGATATAAAAGTCCTGACTTCAAATGGCAAGAGGATAGGAACCGGTCAGGATAAAGCAGGCGATTATATAGTATCGCGCCTTAAGGATGCTGGATATTCACCGGAAATAGATGAATTTTCATGCGGTGATGAGATAGGCATATCCGACGGGGATGGTATCAGGATTGAAGCTGGAGATAAGGAGTATGAGGCAAGAAGCATATCGATGGATTCAAAGCTTATCAAAGAGGACCAAAATGTGATAGAAGCTGATGCCACAGTATTCGGCAGGTCAGACATGAATGACTTTAAAGATAAAAGTTCCAATAAAGAAGCCCTTCAGCTCAGCGAATATGTAAGTATCGATAAGATCATGAAAAACATCGGATTTTTAGACAGGGATGTCCCTTATAATAACCTCGAGGCTTTAAACAAGGCAATGGTGACACCTGATGAAATGATGAAACTCGGGTTGGCTTTATCCCAAAAGCTCAAGCTTCCGTTTACGGTTGCAGGAAGGGACAATTACAGCGGATTTGCCTGCATCGATAATGAAACGAATTATTCGTATATATCTTCGTGGAACGAAAAAAGCGGGACAAACGACGATAAAATAGGCATAATCGATAAAAACCTGCTTAAAAAGCATACCGCCTTAATCTATGCCATTGCCGAAAAGTACAGGCATTAACAAGTTTAAAGATTGGAATAATATTCTTGAGATAAAATTCCCGCTGTTAAGTAAAAATACTTGACAGCGGGAATTTTATCTGATAATATCTATATATTGAATTTCAATAAGTTTATCTATATTTTCGGAGCCGATATGGTTGAAAAATTTTTTGAAGTAAATATGTTATATGATTTTTATGGCCAGTTGCTTACAGACAAGCAAAAAAATATTATTGAGCTGTATTATAACAACAACCTGTCGCTCGGTGAGATATCGGAAATCATAAATATATCGAGGCAGGGAGTATTTGATTTATTGAAGCGCAGCGAGAAGCAGCTTTATTATTATGAAAGCAAATTAAAGCTTGTGAAAAAATTCATGGACTATAGAAAAAAATTAAGCAAAGTTTATTCTTTGATGGATAATAAGAAAAATGATGCCGATATTGATAAAGCGAAAGCGTTATTAAATGAAATAATCAAAAATGATTTGTAGGAGGATTAGATTATGGCCTTTGAAAGTCTGACTGAAAAACTTCAGCAAACATTCAAAAAGTTAAAGGGAAAGGGAAAACTTAACGAAAAAGATGTAAAAGATGCCATGAGGGAAGTTAAGCTTGCCCTTCTGGAGGCAGATGTCAATTATAAGGTTGTCAGGGACCTCATAAATAATATAAGCAAAAGGGCCGTAGGCTCCGAAGTCATGGAAAGCTTGACGCCGGGACAGCAGGTAATTAAAATCGTCAATGATGAACTTGTTGCTCTTTTAGGATCAGACGAGAGCCATATTGATTTTTCTGAAACTCCTCCGACAAAGATAATGCTGGTTGGACTTCAGGGAGCGGGAAAAACAACAGTTGCAGGAAAGCTTGGTCAATATCTTGCAAAACATGGTAAAAATCCATTGCTTGTTGCCTGTGACATATATAGGCCGGCGGCAATAAAGCAGCTGCAGGTGGTCGGCTCGAAGGCAAATGTGCCTGTATTTGCGATGGGTGACAAAAGCAATCCTGCGGATATTGCAAAGGCATCGCTGAGTTTTGCAGAAAAAAACAAGAACGATACCGTCATTATAGACACTGCCGGAAGGCTGCATATTGATGATGAGATGATGTCCGAATTAATAGATATAAAGGCCAGGATAAAACCGGATGAAATATTGCTTGCAATCGATTCCATGACAGGGCAGGATGCAGTCAATGTAGCTGAGAGTTTTGACTCAAAGCTTAATATAACAGGTATTATACTGACAAAGCTCGATGGAGACAGCCGTGGCGGTGCTGCACTGTCCGTAAGGGCCGTAACCGGAAAACCCATCAAATTTGCGTCGGTTGGAGAAAAGCTTACGGATATCGAAGCATTTCATCCCGACAGGATGGCGTCAAGGGTACTTGGCATGGGCGATGTGTTAAGCCTGATAGAAAAAGCACAGGAATCGATAGATGAAAAAACTGCACAGGAGCTTTCAAATAAAATGATGAAACGCGGATTCACGTTTGATGATTTCCTGAGCCAGATGCAGCAGATAAAGAAGATGGGCTCCATTAATGATCTCGTATCATTGATACCCGGTATAGATAAATCGGCCATGAAGAATGTTAAGATAGATGAAAAGGATATGGCCCATGTCGAGGCGATAATAAAGTCTATGACAAAAGAGGAGAGAGGCAATCCTTCGCTTTTAAAAAGCGGCAGCAGGAGGAAGCGGATTGCCAGGGGGAGCGGTACTAAAATCCAAGACGTCAATAAAGTCATAAAGCAGTTTGAAGAAGGTCAAAAAATGATGAAGCAGATGTCTTCGATTATAAAGAATCCTAAAAGAGGGAAGTTTAAGCTTCCGTTTTAAAGGCTATATTTTAAAAGGAGGTGATGTAGATGTCGGTAAAAATAAGGCTTAAAAGGTTAGGAGCCAGGAAGGCCCCTTTCTATAGAATCGTAGTTGCAGATTCCAGGTCACCGAGAGATGGAAGGTTTATTGAAGAAATAGGATATTATAATCCGATTTCAGAACCAACCGTAGTGAATATAAATGAAGAAAAAGCTCTTAAGTGGCTGAATACAGGAGCACAGCCGTCAGATGCCGTAAAGACTTTATTTAACAAAGCAGGAATAATGGATAAATTCAGTGCTAAGAATAAATAATGCTTGGACTTGGGGGTGTAAAAATTGAGAGAATTAGTTATGATAATTGCAAAAGCTCTTGTTGACGATCCTGATGCGGTTCAGGTAAATGAAATATCTGGAGAACAATCCGTTATACTTGAACTTAAGGTTGCTCCTGAAGATATGGGCAAAGTTATCGGAAAACAAGGAAGGATTGCAAGAGCTATCAGAACTGTCGTCAAAGCCGCCGCAACCAAGGAAAACAAGAGAGTCGTCGTAGAAATTATTTGATTAAAACCCTATAGGATGGGTGGATTATGGAAGTTAAATATTTAAGGATTGGTAAAATAATAAATACTCATGGAATAAAGGGGGAACTCAAGGTATTGCCCCTAACCGACAATATTAAGAGATTCAGCGACCTTTCATATGTGCTTTTGGATGATGAAAAGCTCTATAGATATGAAGTTGAATATGTTAATTATTTTAAGGGCACAGTACTATTAAAACTCAAAGGCATAGATAATGTCGATGATGCGTTGAAGATAAAAGGATATTATATACTTATTGAAAGGAAAGATGCTATAAAACTTCCTGAAGGAAGCTATTTTATATGCGATATAATAGGTCTGGATGTGCAGGACATAAACAAGGGTTATATGGGTAAGATTTCAGATGTCATAAGCACCGGAAGCAACGATGTATATGTGATAAAACAGTATAAAACCAATAAAGAAATACTTATACCTGCTCTTAAAAGCGTGGTAAAGGATATAGATATTAAAAGCGGTAAAATGGTTATCGACATGCCGGAGGGGATATTGTAACATGAAAATAGATGTACTTACCCTTTTCCCGGAAATGTTTTCTCCGCTAGATTTCAGCATCATAAAAAGGGCGAGAGATAAGGGAATAATATCAATAAATCTATACAATATCCGTGACTTTTCCAAGGATATCCATAGAAGAGTCGATGATTATCCATATGGAGGCGGCTCAGGAATGGTAATGGCTGCAGACCCTATTTATAATGCCGTCGGCTATCTTAAGGATAATTCGGACTTAAAGCCAAGAGTCATACTTATGAGTCCGGAGGGAAGAAAGTATAACCAGGAGGCGGCTAAAGAGCTTTCAAAGGAAGAATACTTGATCTTGATATGCGGGCACTATGAGGGAATAGATGAAAGGATAAAGCCATTGCTGAGTGATGAAATATCCGTCGGAGATTATGTATTGACCGGCGGGGAAATTGCCGCGATGGCCGTAATAGATTCCACATGCCGTCTTGTTCCGGGAGTATTAAGTTCTAAAGACAGTTATGAAGAAGAATCGTTTTACAATGGTCTTCTTGAGTATCCCCAGTATACCAGACCTGAGGAGTATAACGGCATGAAGGTTCCTGAAGTGTTATTAAGCGGATACCATGAGAAGATAAGGTTATGGAGAAGATGCCAGTCCCTAAAAAAAACATTATTATTAAGGCCTGATATTATTGATTTTGAAAAATTATCGGATGAAGATAAGAAGATATTGAAGTCGATAGAATCAGGAAATGAAAAGATTTGAACAATATTATATGACATGATATAATTACTGGGAGTTATCAAGGACGGCCGTCTTTGGTAAAGACTGGTAATAACGCCTTATAGAAGGGAGGAACACACATGGATATATTAAGGTCGATTGAAGCAGAGCAGATGAAAAAGGATATACCCGATTTCAAGATCGGTGATACTTTGAGGGTAAACATCAGGATAAAGGAAGGAAACAGAGAAAGAACGCAGGCCTTTGAAGGCACGGCTATAAAGAGGCAAAATGGCGGACTCAGGGAAACATTTACTGTAAGAAGGATTTCTTACGGCGTAGGAGTCGAAAAAACTTTCCCTCTCCATTCTCCGGTTATAGAATCCATAGAAGTTATCAGAAAAGGCAAAGCAAGAAGGGCTAAACTCTATTACCTGAGAAAAAGAGTAGGAAAGGCTGCCAAAGTCAAAGAAAAAGCTATAACAGAATAAGCGATGGGGGACTGTAAATGCAGTCCCTTTTATTTTAGAATGCCATTTTGAAGCATGCAGAAGTTTAGTGCGGCGGAAAATTCTACGTAAGTCATATAAAATTATTCCAAAGCTATTAGAGAGGTGATAATTTGAAGATAAACTGGTATCCCGGGCATATGGCAAAAGCAAAACGTGAAATAACAGAATCGTTAAAACTGGTGGATATAGTTATAGAATTGCTGGATGCAAGGATTCCTGAAAGCAGCAGAAATCCCGACGTAGATGCCTTGTGCAAAGGCAAACCCCGGATTATTGTCCTTAACAAAAGCGATCTTGCGGATGAAAAAATTAATAGGCTATGGATTGATTTTTTTGAAGCCGGAAATGAGAAATGCGTTGAGATAGATTCTATAACAGGAAAAGGGATTAAAAACTTATTATCCGCAATTCGTAAGCAGAGCATGGAAAAAAATAAAAAGCTTAAAGAAAAGGGTATGTTATCAAAGCCTGTAAGGGCTATGATAATCGGAATACCAAATGTCGGAAAGTCGTCGCTGATAAACAGGATATCGGGCAGAGGCGCCGCCAGAACAGGCGATAAGCCTGGTGTTACAAAAGGCAGACAGTGGATAAAGACGGGGAATGATATCGATTTGTTGGATACACCGGGTATATTGTGGCCGAAGCTTGGAGATGAGGAAACGGGTTTAAATCTATCGCTTACAGGGGCGATAAACGATGAAATCATCGACATTCAGGAGCTGACATATAGATTAATAGATAAAATAAAACATATGTCTTCCAATACGCTTAAACAAAGGTTTGGAATAGAAAATACCGATGAGGACAGCAAAATTATAATAGAAGAGATCGCAAAAGGCAGGGGATGTATGATGCGCGGAGGGGAACCCGATATAGGCAGGGTATCGAAATTGATACTGAATGAGTTCAGATCCGGCAAGCTTGGGAGGATATCATTAGAAAGTCCGCACGATGGGGGAATGTAAATGGATTTTTCAAATATGACTGTAAAAGATATAGATAAATTGATACGCAAAGCAAATTGGGAAGATAAGAAAAAGATAATCGAGGGATGCAAAAGCGACGAGCGGTCAGGAATAAAAAAAGTAATATCAAGGGCGTCATCGGAAATGGAAAAGCATGATATGGAAGTTCAAAGGATAATATCCATGAAAAGGTATGAATATGAATACTTTAAAAGAGGCGCTAAATATATTGCAGGTATAGATGAAGTTGGAAGGGGTCCTCTAGCAGGTGCTGTTTATGCATCATGCGTTATGCTTCCTAAAGACTGCATAATAGAATATGTTAATGATTCTAAAAAATTGACACCTGAAAAAAGAGAAGAGCTCAGCAAAATAATAAAAAAAGAGGCTATATCCTATGGCATCGGTTTTTGTGATGAAAAAATGATAGATAAAATAAATATTTTAAATGCTACATACGAAGCCATGAAGATGGCAATATCGAAACTTTCCGTAAGACCGCAGGTCATTTTAGTGGATGCCTTAAGAATACCCGGCATTGACATATTTCAGGTGCCAATAATAAAGGGCGATTCCCTTTCATTTTCTATTGCAGCAGCATCGATAGTCGCAAAGGTTGAAAGGGACAGTTACATGAGGATGCTTCACGATAAATATCCTGTATATAATTTCGCCTCCAACAAAGGTTACGGTACGAAAGAGCATATAGAAGCCATAAAAAAATACGGACCTTCTCCCGTACATAGAAAGTCTTTTATCAAGGGATTTTTCAAGTAGAATCGATGTAATAACATTAAATTTGTGAGGCGTTTGTTTATGGATTCCAGCAAGGATAAAGGAGATTTAGGCGAACAGGCGGCCGTTGAATACCTTATTAAAAACGGATACAGCATATTGCAGAGAAATTTCAGGACAAGATATGGCGAAATAGATATAATAGGCAGGGACGAAGATTATATCGCATTTATCGAAGTGAAAACGAGAAAAAATAATGAATTTGGTCTGCCATGCGAGGCCGTAACTAAAAACAAACAAAATAAAATTATCAGGATGGCTATGATGTATATCAGCCAAAAAAGACTGTACGGGCTTAATTTCAGGTTTGATGTTGTCGAGACAATAATTTCAAACGATGAAATAAGATATTTAAGGCTTATAAAAAATGCATTTGATGCCGATTCCATCATATGATTTTGGGTTAAAAAATCTTTATTTGGCCATAATTGTGAGCATGGGGGTATAGAATTATGATAAGTAAAGTATACACCTGTGCTGTAACAGGTATAAATGGTCTCATCATCGAAGTCGAAACCGATATTTCAAATGGCCTTCCCGGATTTACGATAGTCGGTCTTCCAGATGCGGCCATCAGGGAATCTAAAGAAAGGGTAAGGGCATCCATTAAAAACTCCAATTATGATTATCCTTTAAAAAAGATCACCGTAAATCTTGCGCCTGCCGATATAAAAAAGGAAGGGCCGTGCTATGACCTGCCTATAGCCGTAAGCATATTGCATGCAAGCGGGCAGATAATTTCCGATGATATCGATGAATATCTTATACTTGGCGAGCTTTCCCTGGACGGAAGGGTTAAACCCGTGAACGGCGTACTCTGCATGGTCGCAGACGGAGTCAAAAATGGATACAGGAAGATAATCGTACCGTTTAAAAATGCGAATGAAGCAGCCATTATAAAGGATGCCGAAGTATATCCCGTGTCTTCGCTGAAGGAAACTATTGATGTCCTTGAAAGAAATAACGATATAGAACCATATGAATTGATGGAAGATGATATAAATAAGATAAGCCGTGAGTATGACGATTTTATAGATATCAAGGGGCAGGAAAATGCGAAGCGTGCCTTTGAGATAGCCGCTGCGGGTGGACATAACATCCTGATGATCGGACCTCCTGGGTCTGGAAAAACCATGCTTGCCAGGAGGCTTCCCGGAATACTGCCTGATTTGACTTTTGACGAGGCGATAGAGATAACTAAAATATACAGCATAACCGGCAAATTGGGAATGTCCGGAAGTATTATAAATACGCGGCCTTTTAGATCGCCTCATCATACGATATCGAAGATTTCGCTGGTTGGAGGCGGAAGAATACCCCATCCGGGTGAAGTATCGCTGTCTCATTACGGCGTTCTTTTTTTGGATGAGCTTCCGGAATTTCAAAGGGATGCCCTGGAGGTTTTAAGACAGCCGATGGAAGATGGCGTTGTAAGCATATCGAGGGTAAATGGCGCAGTCACTTTCCCGTGCTCTTTTATGCTTGTCGCATCCATGAACCCATGTCCATGTGGATTTTTTAATGATCCGGTTAAAGAATGCACGTGCACGCCAACAGCGATAAAAAAATATTTGAGCAAAATATCGGGTCCCCTTCTCGACAGGATCGATATCCATATAGAAGTATCGCCTGTAAAATATGATGAACTCGAAAAAGAATCGAAGGGTGAAAGCTCCAGTCAGATCAAGGAGAGAGTGAACAAGGCAAGAAAATTGCAGCTAAAAAGGTATGAAAGGAGCAATATATTATGTAATGCCCAACTTACTGCAGGAATGATTAAAAAATATTGCCATATAGATGAAAGCGGCAGGAAGATATTGAAGGCAGCATTTGAAAAATTAGGTTTAAGCGCAAGAGCTTACAACAAGATATTAAAAATTTCAAGGACGATTGCCGATTTGAATGGCGAAGAGAATATAAGCGCAGAAAATATAGGCGAAGCAGTTCAATACAGGAGCATGGACAGGAAATACTGGGAAAGATGACAAATCACAATGAAATAAACATATCCAAAATATCATTTTTAATGAGCAAAAATTATATTGCCCTAAAGTCAGGTCACTTTATTGTTTACGAAGATAGCAAACCTTTAATATGGGAAACTATAATAATTTTTACAAAATAACTGTTTTTATATACAATTCTCAGATACATTTTTAAAAATCTGATCTAAAATAATATATAGTTTAGTTATATTTAATTTAAATAGATAGAAAAGAGTTGAATATTTTTGAAACAGATAAGAGTCGCAATCATAGGACAAGGTCGCTGTGGCCGTAACATTCATGGCACATATCTTATAACGGATAACCGTTTTAAAATAGTTGCGGCGGTTGATCTGCTTAAAGATAGGCGACAAAGGGCAGAGCAAGAATATGGATGTGAGACTTTTAGTGATTACAGGGAGCTTTTTGGCAGAAAAGATATTGACATTGTCATCAATTCCACTCCCAGCCATCTACATTATCCAATAACAGTAGACCTTTTAAATCATGGTTTCAATGTCATGTGTGATAAACCAATGGCCGGTAAAGTTTCAGAAGTGGATGATATGATTGAAGCGGCGCGAAAATCAGAGAAGCTGCTTGCAATTTTCCAACAGTCTCGTTATGCGCCGTATTTCCAGCAGGTCAAAAAAGTTATAAATTCAAGGGTCTTGGGAAGAATCGTACAGATAAGCATTGCGTTTAATGGTTTCGCTAGAAGATGGGATTGGCAGTGTATGCAAGAGTATAACGGAGGAAATTTATATAATACCGGACCGCATCCGCTTGATCAGGCTCTTCAGTTACTGAATACCAAAGAAATGCCTTCTGTTACATGTTTTATGGATAGAGCCAACACATTTGGAGATGCCGAAGATTATGTCAAATTAATACTTAAAGCTGCTGGCAGGCCGGTAATAGATCTTGAAATATCATCATGCTGTGCTTATCCATGTTTTACATATAATGTACAGGGTACATGCGGGGGACTCAAAGGTTCTATGGAACATATAGATTGGAAATATTTTAAACCTTCAGAAGCGCCAAAACAGCATCTTGTAAGGACTCCTTTGATGCATGAAGACGGAACACCCGCATACTGCAGTGAAAAGCTTAAATGGTATGAAGAAAGCTGGGACGTGCCTATAGAAAAAAAGAACCTCTTTAGTACAATTTCCGGGGAATTTTATAATATGCTTTATAAAGTCATGACAAAAGGGGCGCCTCTCGAGATTACACCAGAACAAATAAGGCAGCAAATTGCAGTTATTGAAGAAGCTCACAGGCAAAATCCCCTTTCTCTTATGTCAATTTGAAGTGAATCAATTTTACTTTTATATTTAAATTTTATAAGCCAGCGGTGTTGAAGGGTGATGGATGATTATGGATGGATTAATCCGAAATTATAGCTTAAGTGTTAAAATATTTGAAAATAGAGATCTGTTAGGTAAATCTGCAGCCGAAGATGCCGGACTGTATATAAGAAAACTCCTAAATAAACAAGAAGAAGTCAACTTAATATTTGCTGCTGCACCTTCGCAAAATGAATTTTTAAAATATTTAAAACTACAGGATGTGAACTGGAATAGGATAAACGCTTTTCATATGGATGAATATATGGGATTAGAAAAAGGCGATAGTAGATTATTTTCTTCATTTCTAAAAATGAGTATTTTTGACAAGGTACCTTTCAAGAAGGTGCACTACATAGAAAATGGGGAAGAATCGGTGGATAGTAAAATTCGCAGGTATCAGGAACTACTGTCCCAGTATCCGGTTGATATAACGTTCATGGGTATTGGGGAAAATGGTCATATAGCTTTCAATGATCCTCATGTTGCGGATTTTAATGATAGTCAGATGATTAAAGTCGTTGACCTTGATGAAAAATGCAGATTGCAGCAGGTGCATGACGGCTGCTTTAAATGCATCGATGAAGTACCGAAGTTTGCTATTACTCTTACAATTCCGGCTTTGATGAAAGCTAAAAAAGTATTTTGCATGGTACCTTCTATTACTAAAGCTGAAGCTGTTAAAAAGACAATATTTGGTGATATTTCCGAGACTTGTCCAGCTACTATAATTAGAAGGCACCGTGATTCAGTACTCTATCTTGATAAGGATTCAGGGAAATATCTTCTATAATATGTTAGCTAAGGTTATAAAAATATAATGTGTTTGCCTTGATTAAAGACAGGAACTTATAACCATAAGTGAATAAATAAAGGAAGTGAGTTTTTGTATGATAACTTTTATAAACGGTAGGATTATACTGCCCGATAGGTTATTGAACGGATTCTGTATCAGTGTTGAAGACGACACTATAAAAAAGATTTTCAGGGATACCGGTCATTACAATGGAACTGTAATAGATGTAAAGGGAAATTACATTTCCCCGGGATTTATAGATATACATGTGCATGGAGGCGGTGAAGGAGACTTCCTTGACATTGATATAGAATCGGTAAGAAATATAATCAGTACACATACAGCTCACGGGACCACTGGTATTTATCCTACGACTCTTGCCTGTTCCGATTATGAAGTATTTGGTGCTATTGATACTTTGAATAAATATATATCTTCATCTAATCATGGCGCAGAAATACTTGGTGTTCACCTTGAAGGACCATATCTTAACATGTCTCAAAGAGGTGCTCAGGATCCTAAGTATATAAAAGTTCCTATGAGAGAAGATTATATGAAATTATTCGATTATAGCAACCTTATAAAAAGAGTTACGTTTGCACCTGAGATAAAGAATGGAATGGATCTCGCCAAAGAGCTAAAGAGTCGAGGTATTGTTGCTTCAATAGGGCATTCCAATGCAGAATATGAAGATGTCATACGAGCCTTCAATATTGGAGTAAGACATGTCACCCACATTTATTCAGGTATGCAGGGTATCCACCGAGTAAAAGGCTTTAGAAAGCTTGGAATTGTGGAGAGTGCATTTTTAATTGATGATATGACTGTAGAAATTATAGCCGACGGTTGTCATCTTCCATTTGAATTGCTTAAGCTTATTTATAAAATAAAAGGTCCACGCAAAATCGCCCTAATAACAGATGCAATGAGGGCTGCCGGCAGAACAGAAGGCGAATCCATACTTGGGAGCAGGAAGAATGGCCAAAAGGTAATATTAAAAGATGGAGTTGCATTTATGCCTGACTTTGAAGCTTTTGCAGGTAGCATTGCGACTGCTGATAGGCTTGTGAGAAATATGTATAAAGGGGTTGGCGTAGAAATATTTAATGCAGTAAGGATGGCTTCACTAACGCCGGCGGAGATTATGGGATGCAGTTGCAGGAAAGGTAGCATACAAGAAGGTAAGGATGCGGACATACTTGTATTTGATGATGATATTAAAATAAAATATGTGATGACGAAGGGATATGAATATCTAAACTATCTTACTGATTAGTATTATAAATTAAGAAAATAAAAAGTACATCATATGCGATATATTTTTTACTTATGTCATAGTAAGTATAGACAGGAATCTATACTTACAAATTTAACATTATTTTTACAAATATTGAATGGGGGATTAATAAAATGAAAGTATCGCTATTTACACTAGTCTTTAGAGATAGGAGCATTGATGAATCAATAAGACTTGCCAAAGAAATAGGTTATGATGGAGTTGAATTGTGGGGGAGGGAACCGCATATCTCTGCTGGGACAACAAAAGAAAGAGCAAGGGAAATAAGGCGTATGCTCGATGAATATGGACTTAAGATTCCGTCCATAGGTTCGTATATTGGAGGTTTTTCTACAATGTCTGACGAAGAATGTAAAAAAACATATGAAGATCTTAAAAAATATTTGAATATTATGGGAGTGTTGAAATGTAACCTTATAAGGGTGGGTTGCGGAGGCCCTAATGCATTCTTAGCTCAGAACTATCATTATGAAAAAGCATCATACTGGATTGATAAATGTGCTGATCTAGCAGCTCAGTATAAATGTAGAATTGCTATGGAAATACATAACGGTAGCCTAATAGAAACAGTAGAAGCTGCCGACAGTTTTATAAAAAAGGTTAAAAGAGATAATGTTGGTTTTATACTTGATCCAGGTAATATGTATATTACAGGCACTGATTATGGAGCCAAATCAGTAGATATCCTTGGAAACAAGATTTTCCATGTGCATGTAAAGGATGAACTGAGGGTAAAGGACGATAGCATGCCAGGGACATTTCATGACAGAACAAAAGATGGTGATGAAATATTTCAACAAAAAATGCTTGGAGAAGGTGCAGTAGATCACTTACCATTATTTAAAGCATTAATAAAAAGTGGATATAATGGATTTCTGTCCAATGAATGTCATGCTGCTGTACCGGATATTGAAAGAGCAAAGCATGATCTTATAGAGATAAAAAATCAGTTAAAAATTGCCGGGAAGGATGCTGAAGCAGATAAACATGCTTAAGTATTAGTATAAAGTTAATAGCTGAGGGGATGAGTATAATCATGTTACCTGATAATAATGTTTTATCTACAGAAAAAGGTGAGCAGACGAAGGATATATCAGATAAGATTAATTCAGTAAATCTTAGGGGGAATACTAGTGTAGGAAACATAAAGCAGGCGACTGAACCTTTTAGGTACCTTAAAAATTTAAAGCATATAGCTAAAAGTAAAAATATAATCTTTTTCGATGCAGATGCTATGCTTAATAAATCGATACCCATAAAAATATATGAGATGAAAGGACATATTCAAACAATACCGGATCATACCCATGATTATATACAATTATGGTATGTGGCACGTGGCGAATTTCTGCATAAGTTTAATAATATAGAGTATAAGATGACCAGAGGGGACATGTTTGTACTCCCTCCATTCGCAGTTCATAAAGTGATGCCATGTAAAGGAGAAGAAGTGAGAATTATCGGATGCGAATTTTTACCTCAATTTATAAATGAACAATTCAAAAATTTATATGAGGATACTGATTTTTTTGATTTCGCATATCTTAGACCTTTCTTGGTTTCAGAAGATAAGGTAAGGCTAAAGATAAATCTTACCGGAGATTCTCTATTGAAATCTGAAGAAATACTTGAGGAAATGCTCTATGAGTATAAAGTCAAGGACAGATATTATGAAATGTTGCTTAAAGGTGATTTATTAAAACTTCTTACTATTGTTATCAGAGAGTATTATAAGGATTCGAAAATCAGTGAAGAAAAAGAGATTTTACGAAAATATAAAGATGCGATTATAGATTCTATGTTATATATACACTCGAAATATAATGAAAAAATACATCTTGAGGATGCTTGCAAACATTCTATGATGTCAAAAACCTACTTTTGTTACATATTTAAGTCTCTTACGGGAAAAACATTTAACGAATATCTTAGCAATTTAAGGATAACTAAGGCTATGGAATTATTGTTAAATACAAATATGTCAATAATGGAAGTGTGCTTTGAAGTTGGTTTTAATGATGAAACTTACTTTTGCAAGACATTTAAAAAATTAGTGGGAGTATCACCAAAACAATATAAAAAATTACAACTAGTAGAGAATACTGTCCAAAGGTAGAGGAGATACACAAAGATATTTACACTCCTTACAATCGGCAAATTTTTTGATTATCAGTTTAGGAATCCAATGGGTTTGAAGTTTTTTTCAGGGAATGAATATTATTTAGTGTAAATGGTATAACCGTCCAAATTATTGTAAATAATTTTAATGCAGCATAAATAGTGCTACGCTGGGGAGCGACCCAACGCTTGTTGCGACTTATACGGTGAAACGGCTGACCATTAAAGTTGGACGCTTTCTATTTCACCGGCAAGTCCCCAGCGGATAAACCCCGGGAGTTTGAGGGCAGAGCCTTCATCATATCTTTATGACATAACCCTATCCTCAAAATAAATCATCACCTGGCTGTAAACCAGCCCCCAGTTACGTACCGGGAGTGACCACTTCTTGCTTATCTCCTTTACCGAAAGATATACCACCTTCCGTATGGAATCGTCTGTGGGGAATATCGCTTTGGATTTCGTAAATTTTCTCACCATCCTGTGGTATCCCTCAACAGCATTAGTTGTGTATATTAGTTTGCAAATTTCTTCAGGATATTGGAAAAATGTTGATAGTTCCGCCCAGTTTGCGTCCTACGAACGCATTATCGATGGGTACTTCTTATCCCATTTTTCCCTGAATTCCTCTTTCGCATACTCGGCATCATCAATATTTACTGCACCGTAGATCCTCTTTAGGTCTGCACATACTGCTTTCCTGTCCTTGTACGGCACAAATTTCGATGAATTACGCACCTGGTGTACAATACAGAGCTGCTGCTTCGTCTTCGGAAATACAGCGTTTATTGCATCCCCGAGCCCTTTGAGGTTATCATGGCAGGCGATGAATATATCCGCCACACCACGCCTCTTTATGTCTGAACATATGCTCGCATAGAAGGATGCACTCTCGTTTTCGCTTATCCATGTCCCTAAAATATCTTTCTGCCCCTCCATATTGATTCCCAATACCGTATATACGCACTTGTTTATTATCTGGTTATCCTTGCGGCTTTTGAATACGATGCCATCAAAATAAATCACCGGATAAATGCTCTCAAGAGGGCGATTCTGCCATTCGTTAACCTCCGGCAATATCTTATCTGTAATCTTGGAGATTAGAGTCTGGGAGATCTCGGCCCCATATAGATCGTGCAGACTATCCTCAATATCCCTTTGGCTCATGCCCTTGGCATACATCGCCATGATCTTTTGCTCAATCTCATTAGTCCGGGTTTGCCACTTCTCAAGCACTTTAGGCTCAAATTCACCGTTTCGGTCACGGGGTATTGCAATTTCTGTCTCACCGTAATCGCTGATTATATTCTTATGGTTGTA